>SKPJ01000010.1 GCA_007119595.1 Myxococcales bacterium | reverse complement strand
GCGCTCATGCTTTTTATCTCCGTGATGTCCATGATCGTCGTGTGGTTCATCCAGTTCGGCGTCGCCGTCTGCCACAGCCGCCGGAGGCTGTGGATCGTCGTCCACCGCAGGCGTGCTGGAGCAGGCGGCCAGCAGTATGATCGCTGCACACAACGAAATGGCGGTGATGGTAGGTCGATGATGATCTACGTAAATATGGAGCTTCACCGGTTCTCCTGGAGTGGTAATGGGGATTATAGAGTGCCAGTACGTTAGTGGTTGGTTGGAGTGCCTGCTGAGGGTACGGGGTCCTCGTCCCCACAACCCACCGTTCAAATAAACACCAGATTTTCGATGACCGTCGCAAAAATCCATCGTTTATTTAACCACCGATCCAACAAGCGCAAACCCGACCCAACTGGGACTAAAGCCCATAATCACCCACTCATCTCGGATAATCACACCGCCGACCATACATCGATAGATCGCTGAGGAACAGAAGTTGCAGACTATCCAAGCGCGGACTTCGCAGATTTTTATCGCTAACGGACAATTGGAGAACGAATAATGAAACCTCAATTCACGCACACTATCGCAGGGGCCACTCCCGTGGCACTTGCGATCGCTCTCTTCATCGGTCTTGTCGATATCGGCGAGGCACAGGCCTGTGATCCGGCGGCGGAAACCATCGGATGGACGGTCCCCGCCGACGGCGATGTGATCACTCCCGAGACACCTTTTATCTTTGTCGTCGGGGGATTCTTCCTCGGCGAGGATCTGGTCAGCGTCGTCGATAGTGAGGGCAATGAAATTGCCGGTGAGCAAACTCATCACTCGATGGCCCGTTGGTTTAGCGGAATGCGTGAATTTGTACCCGACGAGCCGCTCGCCGACGGTGAATATACGGTGCGCGTCGACTACGAGGGCAACGCCAACTTTCCGAACCTGGAACCCTTTGAAATGACGGTCACCGTCGACGCAAACTTCGAGTTGCCGGCGTCCCCGGAAGCGACTGACTTCGATTGGTATCACGAGACCCACGACGAGACGCAGGGGGATACGTGCTATATGGCCAATGAGATCCATCAAGTCGCCGTGCAGCCCCTCGCCGTGGAGCCGGCCTACTTCGAGATGATCTTCCAACACCACGACGGCTCGGAGACCATTCAACTGCTGTCCGCCGATGCCCACGACGGCTCACTGCGCCGCTATGAAACCACCGAGGTGGAGTGCATCAGCGTCGTCGCACGCCTCGCCGATGGAAGTGGTGGAGAGGTGAACCAAATCTGCCAACCCCATAAGTGCAAACATTATGAAGGCGAAGAACTCAATACCTCTCTGGGGGCGACCGACTGGGACGAAGTCTCCGGTTGCGATGGTGACGGAGGCGAACAACAGGGCAATCAGGAACAAGGCAATCAGGAACAAGGCAATCAGGAACAAGGTAACCAGGAAGAAGGCAACCAAGAAGAAGGTAACCAGGAACAAGGCAATCAGGAACAAGGTAACCAGGAACAAGGTAACCAGGAACAAGGTAACCAGGAACAAGGTAATCAGGAACAAGGTAACCAGGAAGAAGGTAACCAGGAAGAAGGTAACCAGGAAGAAGGTAACCAGGAGCAAGAAGAGTCACCTCAAGCGGGTGAAACAGAAACCTCCGGCGAGGGTAGTTGCTCCGCCGCCTCCGGTTCGGCCCCCCCGGTGTGGATGATGTTGTTGATCGCCCTCGGTCTTGTGGCTCGGCGACGTCTCTAACCCCTATGCTGGTCGGTTACGGGTTGTTGGAACGGGCCGTTCAAGGGAACGGGGTCTGCGATCAGGCCCCTCCGACCCGGCGCGTCGCTACGCTTGCGCCGGCCCACCTCCCCAGCGAAGCTGGAGGAGGTTGGCTATCCACCATGTGGGCTACCCGATGTGGTGATACCCCGTCCTTCCTTCCCAGATTCTGGGGAGGCGGCGACGCGAAGCGAGCCGGAGGGGCCTTGTCGCATGCCTCGATTCTAAACTCATTGAGATTAACCCAAGATTTCTGTTTAAATTGCAACTCAATCATTGAATCCCGAACACTGGAGTACGAAGAATGAATCGCCAACTCAAACACACACTTTCTGCCTCCCTTCCGGCACTACTCGCCTGCATCGCCACTGCGACCATTGGTCTTGTCGACATCAATGACGCTCAGGCCTGTTCGCCCGCCGATGAGTACGTCGAATGGTCGGTGCCAAGCGACGGTGAATTGGTCTCTCCAGACACCCAGATCTTGGTCGTCGTCGGAGGGATCATACATCAAGAAGAGCGCATCACGGTCACCGACAGCGAAGGCACCGCCGTGGAAGGAGAGGAATTCTGGGACTCCAGCGGTATCTTCTTCGGGTTTCGAGAGTTCATTCCCGACGAGCCCCTCGAGGAAGGGGACTACACGGTAACCGTCGATTATGATTCGGAGTTCCAGGAGATATATGAAGTGACATTTGAGGTCGCAATCGATGCCGAGCCCTGGCCGGCACCGGAGGCCGCGGACTTTGAGTGGTTTTATGAGTCCCACGATGAGGCGAAGGGGGATACCTGCTATATGGCCGATGAATTTCATCAGATCGCCATCGAGCCCCTGGAGGAAGAACCGACCTATTACGAGCTACTTTTCGTGCACGACGATGGGTCGGAAACAAAGCGAATCTTGCCTCCCGACGGCTATGACGGCGAATTGCGGGGATACGGTTTTACGGACGTGGATTGCATCCACCTTACGGCGCGTCTGACGGATGGACCATCAGGTGAGGTCACCGAGTATTGCGAGCCTCACAAATGCAAACACTACGAAGGCGAACAGCCCTATATGCTAGGTTCCACAGACTGGGACGAGGTGTCCGGTTGCGGTGAAGATCCGGACAATGGCGAGCAAGACGATAATGACGACCAAGATGAACAAGATGAACAAGATGAACAAGATGAAAATGGCGAGCAAGATGACGGCGGCGGTGAGGACAACGGCGAGGAAATAGATATGCCGCAGCAAGACACTTCCCCGGACGAAACCGCACAAGACGACGATGACGACACAAACGGTACCGACGATGGCAGTTGCTCGGCAGCCTCCGGTTCGGCGCCCCCGGTGTGGATGATGTTGTTGATCGCTCTGGGACTGGTGATTCGACGCACACGTTGACCCTGATTCCGTGGGGAATAGAGGTCATTGCTCAACTGTGGCACAGTAGTATCGATCAGACCTCTCCCCACGGAGACGATATGAGTGAGCAGATGAGCTTATTCGGTGGTTCCGATGACGAGCCACCGTCGGACGAGACGCCCCATGCACGCCCCGGCCCGGCGATCGACGCCGATCTGGGGCGTTTTCCCTTTGATGAAACGCTCGTCGAACACCTATTGGTGGGCGGTCTCAGTGCCGGTCGAGTGCGCCTGGCTTATGAACTGGTACGGCTCGACGAAACACTGTCACCGGCACAACACCGGGCCCTGTTTATGGCTCTTGTGGTCGGTCTGGAAGCACAGACGCAAGGTTCGACCTTCGTACCTCTTTCAGCTCCCTCGTCATCGCATTCATCTTCATCGCAGGGAGACTATTTCGCACGTCGTCTCGAAGCCCTGATCCCCGAGGAGTTGCGCGATGACGAACATTGGAAGCCGACGACCCTCATGGCCACCCTGGAGAGCCTCATCGACGCCGGGAGCTCTCAGATCGTGGGTCGAGACAGCGACTGGAAGCCACTGGTGGTCAACGACGGCCGCTTGTATCACCAGCGGATGATGCTCCACGAAGAGCGGCTCGTCTCGGCTCTCGCCGAACGGCTGACGAGCTGCGATGCCGACCGGGATAAAGAAGCTCTGAAAGCGGCACTCGACGACGTGCGCCAAAGACAGCCCCCGGCTGGCGGTGGAAAAAAGATGGAGCTCAACGCGGAGCAACAATACGCCGTGTTGAGCGCGTTGCATCGACCCATGACGCTGATTACGGGTGGTCCGGGAACCGGTAAGACATCGATCGTGGTCTCGATCTTGCGAACCATGGTTCGGCTGGGCATGGCGCCCAAAGCCATGGCTCTGGCAGCCCCCACCGGCAAGGCCGCAAACCGCATGGCGGAGTCGATCTACGGTCAACTCGACAAACTTGCAGATCCGGCGCCGCAAGATCTCGAACTCATCGAAGCGCTCGACAAACCGCGCACCCTCCATCGGTTGATGGGCTATTCGCCACGCCGCGATCGCTTCAATCACCACGCCCACAATCCCCTGCCCCATCGAATGGTCATCGTCGACGAGGCATCGATGATCGACCTCTTCATCATGGAGCGTCTGTTGCGCGCCGTATCCCCGAAAGCCCATCTGGTCCTATTGGGCGATGCCGACCAACTGCCCTCCGTCGATACGGGAGCCGTATTGCGCGATCTGATCCCCGACGTCGTCTCCACCGACGCCCCGTGGCGTTCGCTGGTCGATGGCGAATTCGAAGTTCGCAGCGGCGCGGGCGTAACCGCCTCGGCGGCTGTGCGCCTCCAAAAGAGCTATCGAATGCGCGAAGACGATCCGGCGGGCCGCCAGATCCTTGGCTTCGCACGGTCGATCCGGGACTACGACCAGACCGGGCGTCTCGAACCGATGGCTCATATCGATGATCCCACCACTTTTCCCGACGGAGTCCACCACTTTGATCCCGACCTCGACGATCTCACGCAGTGGTGGTTCTCCCGGGTCGTGCTCGGCGCCGATCCCGAAATGTGGACTTCTCGATTCAATCACGCCCACCAACTCGACGATGATGGACGACTGACCGATGAGGCCACACGGCGCATCAAAGTCTTGCTGCGCCACTACGAGCGCTCCCGCATATTGACTCTGACGCGGGTCTACGCCACAGGCTCCGAGCAACTCAACGAGGCATTTCACCGCAAGACGGCCCGACTGGGAAGAGATCGCCTGGAAAATGATTTTGATTTCCATCCCGGCGAACCGGTGATGATGCTTCGCAACGACTACGACCGAGACCTCTTCAACGGAGATCAGGGCATCGTCGTCTGGTGTAAAAAACACACTGACGAGGGCGCCCGGGATTTATCGCTGATGGCTGTCTTTGAGCGCACGGACAAATTGATCGCCTATCCGCTCACCGAGCTTGGAGAGGACCTGGAACACGCCTTCGCGATGACCGTACACAAAGCTCAAGGATCGGAGTTTGAGCGCGTGGCCCTCGTGCTTCCCGAGCAGCCGATGATCCTGCTCAACCGAGAGTTGTTATATACCGGATTGACCCGGGCCAGCCGCGGTGTACTGCTCGTCGGCGACCCCGATCTGGTAGAGGTGGGCGCGGCGAACCGAAGCGAGCGCTTCAGCGCCGTCGGTGAAAAACTTCAATCGGCGATCCAATAGCCAGGGGCAGCTAGTTAGAGGGCATCTGGAAACTCCGGGTTCGAGCAGGGGCGAGAAAATTTCGATGAAGTTCGTATTCTCGAATCCCGAGGCATATCCGGAGGATACGTCGAGCGGTGAGAGGATTCGAAATTCGCGAAATTAGCCGCCATCTGCGAAAGTCGGCGTTTTCGGATGTCCTCTAGTTAAAACGACCAGCCCACGTTGAGCCGCAACAACAAGAGGTGGTCCGAATCCTCCGCCGTGGCGGACGCTCCAAAGGCATTCGATGACTCCCCGGAAATGGTGATGTAGCGATAGCCGATCTGGGTCAAAAAGGTGAGCCCCCATTGATTGATCGATTTGTAGCCCACAAATGCTCCGGGGCTAAAGGCCGTCGCCGAGGATTCGATATCGTCCTCCGTTGTGCTTCCATACATGCCCAGCGCCTCGGCGCCGACGTGAAGTCCGTGATCGAAACTACCGATAAAATAATAATTGAGCTGCGGCCCAAATTGGGAGACGAAAACATCGTCGATCTCACCGGCTCCCACATTGGCGGCGACGCTGAAGTCATCGTAGATGTGAATCTCTGCCATCAGATCCACAAAGGGCAAGGCCAAATGGGCGGGAGACATGGTGATCGAGATATTATGATAGACCTGTTTCGACCCGGACTGCTCGACTTGCTGGGCCATCACCGGTGAGGCGAGAAACGACAGCAGGACTAGACTGGCGGCGGCGATGACGGCAGATGGTCGATGGGCCATTTCAACCTCTCACAGGTATTTTTCGATGGTCGTCAAAATGTCGTGACAATCCACCAGATCCGTGGCGTAATCGAGCTTGTGGCTCGGGATGATGGCCAACGGTGACAGGGCATAGGATTCGATCCAGTCCTCGTAGAGTTTGTGCAGTCGTTGAAGATACTCCACAGGGATATTCTTTTCCATATCCCGCCCTCTGCTGGCGATTCGTTTTCGCACCGCCTTGATGGGACAGCGAAGATAGATCATCAGATCCGGGGGCTGAATCTGGGTGCGCACCGATTCGTAGAGACGGCGATAGGTCTGGTAGTCCCGATCGTCCATCTTGCCGCTTTGATATAAATTCTCGGCAAAAATCTCGGCATCTTCCCAGATCGTGCGGTCCTGAATGACGTTGTTGTCGGTGGCGTCCAACTCTAGATGGAGGCGGAATTTGGCGGTCAGAAAATAGATCTGACTGGCGAAACTCCACTGCTTCATATCGTCGTAAAAATCGGCGAGATAGGGATTTTGTTCGTTGGGCTCGAAAAAAGGCTTGATGTCGTAGCGTTGGCACAAAAATTCGACGAGCGAACTCTTGCCGGCGCCGATGGTGCCGGCGACGGCGATATAACGGCGGGACGGGTCACGGCGCGGAATCTCGAGCGCCGACACCGATTGCTCGCGGGGGGCCGGGCGGGAGCGGTCGACTTCGATGATCTGGCGTGGATTCATGGTCTGTGTCATGGTCGGCGGGCACAACGAGTGATTGGAAACACACAATATCCACCGGTGAGCACAGCTCGTCGGTGGCGACGAATAACAAGGGAGCGCGTTATGCAGGTAGAGATCGATGGCGACGAATTGGCTGTTTTCTCCTGGGTTGTGGGACCCATTCAAACTTCCATTTACGTCATTGGCTGCAAGCAGACCAAGCAGGCGGTGATCATCGACGCCGGAGGCGATATCGACGATCTTCTACAGATCATCGACGATCGCGGCTGGCAGCTCACCGAGGTGTGGCAGACCCACGCCCATATCGACCATGTCGCCGGTCTCAATGAACTCAAAGATGCCCGCGATGTCCCGATTTTACTGCACGAAGCCGAACAACCCGTCTACGACGCAGCCGTCCAACAGGGGTTGATGTTCGGGTTTCGCATCCAGCCATTGCCATCGGTCGATAAATACGTCGAAGAGGGGCAATCCGTCAATGTCGGACAACTCCAGGCCACCGTGATGTTGCTCCCCGGACACAGTCCTGGCGGGGTGGCCTTTTATTTTGAGAAACAGGATCTTTTCTTCGGCGGAGACGTGGTTTTCAAAGGCAGCGTCGGAAGAGTTGATCTACCGGGCTGCGATCCCCGGGCGATGAAACAATCGCTGCAGCGCGTCAAGCAACTCCCCGACGAGACGATTATTTTCCCCGGACACGGGCCGAAGACGACGGTGGGAGAGGAGAAAAAGTCCAATCCCTATTTGCGTTAATCAGCTCATATATAGAGCAATTGCAAAGACAACCAACGCCAGCACAGCGGCGATAATCCCGATCGTCAGCCACACCGAGCCCGACGACGAGACGGCATGGCGCTCCACGTCGTGACGGGCAGTGGCCTCTTGTTTGCGAAACGCGGGGCGGGGCTCCGGTTTTTCGACGTCGTCACTATCCGCCGCCGGACCCGCCCCCAACCCGGCTCGCCTGTCTCGCTTATCGGGAGTATCATCGCCCTTCGTGCCGGGTTTTGGCGGGAGTGCCAGCTTGTCCACATTCGCAGATTTGGAGGGGCGTTTAGACCGGGACCGATGCTTGGACTTCGAGCGCTGAGGACCACTGTCGGATCGCTGTTTTTTACGCGTATTTGCCTTTTGCGAGGGACCCGATTTCTTTTTTGCGCCCGCCAATGGGCGCCGTGCAGGTTTCGATGGGATTTTTTTTCGACCCGGACGTCGGCCCGGCCCGGAATCCAGCTTTTTTTTCCTCCGCGACGACGGTGTTTGCTTTGACGTCGAATCCAGCTTTTTTTTCCTCCGCGACGACGGCGTTTGCTTTGACGTCGAATCCAGCTTTTTTTTCCTCCGCGACGACGGCGTTTGCTTTGACGTCGAATCGAGAGCTCCCCGTTTTTTTGCCGACGGGATTTGTTTTGACGTATCGTCGATATCATCGGCCATTCGCACCGACGGAATCTGTTTCATCGTAGCGTCCGGGTCTTCCCCGGCAGTGGAGTCGGCACGACTCACGCGGCTTTGGGCGAGCTCCAAGGTGCCCAATTCGATGGTCTCCGAATCCTCGGGTTCCGGAAACTCGGGCTCTCGCGGCACCACTTCACTTCTGGATACGCGGTGGGTCAACTCCTTGCTGTCTACGTCGTCGCCGTCGATGATCACGTGTTGTTCTTTGAGATCGTCGCGACGCAAATTGATCGTTGCGTCGTCGTCCTCTCCAATTTCATCGCGATGCAAATTGATCGTTGCGTCGTCATCCTCTCCAATTTCATCGCGATGCAAATTGATCGTTGCGTCGTCATCCTCTCCAATTTCGTCGCGGCGCAAATTGATCGTTGCGTCGTCAGCCTCCCCAATTTCGTCGTGCCGCAAATTGATCGTCTCGTCGTCATCATCTTCGGCTTGTTCGGGTATGGCGGTTGCCGCATAGGCTTCGGAGAGCCGTTCTCGGGAAACAAAGTCGCTCAGATCGACCGTCTCATCGGCACTGGGATCGAGCGCCGAGTGGGATGATGATTTTGGGGAACGCGGATAGGGCACCTTTCTGGTGGCGTCGAATTTACCATCGTCGCCATCGCTTTGTTTATCGATCTTCGGCGGCGCTCTCTCGGTGGTCGTCGCCAATCCCGGTTCCTCGGAATCGTCGCCATCGGCCGACACTTCATCGTCGAAGCTCTGATTGGGAGCAGCGCTTCGTTTGCGCTGCTCCATCTCACGCTCGATGCTGCGAGCAATGTCGTCGCGCTTAAAAGAGCGCGCAAAATCGTCGCGTCGGAGGCCGTCCCGCTCGATGGTCTCCGCAGCATCGGGGTCCAGATCTTTGTAGGCATCTTGTTCCACCGTCTCCAGGTCGTCGAGATCTCGATCGCCACGGTCGATACGGTCGCGCTTTATGGAGTCTCGCTCGATGGTTTCCATATTCATCAAATCACTGCGCCCCACGGCCGGGCGCTCGGCGGTGGTCTTGGTGTGGCGATCGGCGGCCTTGAGGCGGTCCCGTTCGATTTGAAGCAGCGCCGAGGCGCTCAGTTCGTGAGTCATGGTGGCAGGTTCGACGTCGCCTTCGATGGTATCCGTATCAGCGGCGTGTTTTGCGTCCTCTATCACCAAGGTCTCAAGGCGAAATTCCGCGCTCTGATCGAGGGCCACCTCGTCGGCTTCCATGGCAAATTGCAACAGCTCACCGGGCACCGGCCGAGTCGCCGTGTCGCCATCTTCGTTGAGCTCACTGACCCGCATCAATGCCGAGGTCATCTCCTTGATGGTCTGAAAGCGATTCTCCGGCTCCTTGGCCAGCGCTCGTAAAATGATGGCCTCCATCGGCTCCGACAATTCGGGCCGAAGCTCGCTGGGCGGCGTCGGGGCCGCCTCCACCTGGGCCATCATCAGTGCAAATTCGGAGGACGCATTAAACGGCACCTCTCCGGTACATAATTTGTACAATGAACAACCCAGACTGTAGATGTCGGCCCGGCCGTCGATATCGCGGGCTCCCACGATCTGTTCGGGACTCATATAATGAAGCGTACCCACTGTGGTGCCAGCGGCGGTCAACTCCTTTCCTCGATTGATCTTGGCGACCCCGAAGTCCATCACCTTCGGCTCCAGATACCCCGATCCCGGCTTGAGCAATATATTGCTTGGTTTGAGATCGCGGTGCACGATTCCCTTGCCGTGAGCGAATCCGACGGCCGACATCACGGGCATCATCAAATCCACCATCTCCGTCTCGTCGAGCGGGCCCTGGCGTTGTAAATATTCCTCCAGCGATTCTCCGTCGATATACTCCATGACGAAGGACAACACCGGATCGGGGATGATTCGATAGACGTGGACGATATTGGGATGTTGCAACATCGCCTGAATGCGTCCCTCATCCAAAAAGCGCGCCCGCACCACCGAATTGTCACTGTAGCGAATGAAGAGTACCTTGATGGCCACCGGCAGCCCCGAGTTCTCATCGACGGCCAGCCACACCGAGGCCATCCCACCGTCATCGAGTTTTCGCTCGATGCGATAGCGCTCACAAAAGAGCATCCCGGGGCGGATGCTCTCGGGCGTGGGCTCGTTTTCAGACATGGCCAAGGCTGCATGACTGGAGTCGATGAAGGGACAACGCTGGCAAGTGTAGCGCAACAGCGGACCAACGCAAACGTTTGGATCACTGGCTTTGATGCGATTTCGACGACAAGTGATGCGTATATTACGCCCCTCTTACGGGCTTTCGATCGCAGTGCGGGGTGCCCCTTTTGCCCGTGTTTTGGGGGCCCATGACGATACCAATGACCGATCCGATCTCGGAGATGGCTCCCTCGACAGGCGATGGCCGAAATATTCAAGGAGCATTGCGATCGCCGTCGCCGCATCCATCATCTGCATCGGCGGGTTGTGGTTGTGGTTCGACGAGGACAGCCCCGAGCCTCCCGAGGACCAGGCTGATAGCGTTGCTTTCGAGGCCTACGAGAGGATGGAAAAGGAGGTGCTAAACGAGAGCTCGGGATCCGATGCGCCCACCGACGAGACAACGCCAAAAGAGCGAATTGTGCACCGAGCACAGCACGAACAAACGCTGGCCGGCGACGATAAAACCACTGCCGAAATGATCGAAGAAACTTCTAAAATCGGACCGCGGCGCTGGATGGCCGAAGCAGACGATGTGGACGTAGAGGCCCTCGAAAATAGATTGCGCGACAGCGAAATGGATCAACAATTCGAATTGATGCTTCGCCGCGACAGAAGGTCATCGATCGATGTCGCCGACGAGACCATCCGTCAATGCTACGCCGAACGAGAAGAGACTCGCTCTCCCGACGACCGCGGCAGTCCCGACCGAATCGCCGTGGAGTGGAAGATCTCCACCGACGCCGGCGACGGCCGAATCAATAATCCGCGCATCCTCCACCAACTGGGCCCGCCGGACCAACAATTTGAGCGCTGTGTCCTCGACGGCCTCGACGGTCTGCAATTCGAGGCCGTCGGAGACGGCGGTGACCTATTGGTGCGCCAGGCTTTTTACGGCCGATAACCCGAAAACTTCCCGGGGCCGGTTTTTTCCCGGGACCGATTACTTCCCGGGGCCGGTTACTTCCCGGAACCGGAGCCGGTTATTTCCCGGGGCCGGTTACTTCCCGGAAACGGAGCCGGTTATTTCCCGGAACCGGAGCCGGTTATTTCCCGGGGCCGGAGCCGGTTATTTCCCGGAGCCGAGGCGTTGAGTACCGGGCGTATTTTAGCGGTTGATGATTCGCTCGTCGGTATCGGGCTCGATATCGACGTAGTAGGTCTTGTCCAGGTTGAATTCCTCATTGACCAGCTTGACCTGGTGGCTTCCGGAGGGAATTTCGTGCTGGCGAAGTGGGGTATAATGACCGGTATCCTGACCATTGATGAAGATCCGCGCCGCCGGTCGGGACTGAATCGTCAACGTCCCGGTGCCCGAGGGCTCGGGGGTCGTCGTCGCCGGTTCCGGATCTGGCTCGGGGTCCGGTTCGGGGTCGGGCTGGGGTGTCGGCGAAGTATCGCGGACCGTATTCCGGTTATCCGCTCTGGCGATCACCTCTTCGGCTCGCTCCAGCTCCGCATTGAGAGTCATACTGGGCTCCAGGCCGGGCTCTACCACCTCTTCAAAGGACTCGTAGCGATTTCGCTCCAAGACGACCCGGTAGGCCTCTTCGGCGTCCAACCCTTCGATGGTGTCCGGAGTGCGACCGCGCTCGATGCGATCGTCAGTGCCCAGGACATATACTTCATAAGTTGCGCGATCCGGCGAGGAGGTGATCTCCAGGTCGATCTCCGTCGGTCGAAGCTCCCATTCCAATTCGGCGATCTCGTCGAATTCGACATCCAGCTCCTCGCGGTGCTCGAAATAACCCTCGAGTTCCACGCTGATCTCATAGCTTCCGGGTTCTAGGTCGCGGAGCTCGGCAGGGGTTTGCTCATCGAGTGGTTCTCCATCGATGTAGATCGCCGCTTCTTCCGGCGAGGTGGTGATATCGATGCCGGTATCGGAGTAGTCGTAGGGGGCTAGTTCTCCGTCAATGAGCGTGGTGCTTCCCGCCGTAATCACCTCGGTGGTCTCGAAGTCATGGTGCTCCTCGCGGCGGACGACGACCGTCAACTCTCCCTCCTCGAATTCGTGCTCAAAGGGCGTTACTCCCTCGTGGATGAGTTCGTCATTGACCGAGATCTGCACCGGCTCATCACCAAAATCAAAGGTCACTTCGGCGGTGGTATCGGCGAAGTACAATAGGTACACCGCCACTCCCGGAACGATGATCATGGCGGCGACGGCGGCGATAATGGCAAAACGCTTGGCTCCACTGGAGTCGCCGCGCTGCGGGCGCGGGCGGGTGGCGCCGGAGATGGTGTTCTTCTGCTGTTGGCGACGCTCCAACACCGGGACCTGCTCGGTGGTCTGTGGCTTTCGCCGCGGCTCCGGGGTGTCGCCACTGGCCTGTGGTCCGAGATCGAGTTCGTCGTCCCATCGCTCGTACTCCACCGTCGGTGGATCTTCATCTCGATCGTATTCCACGGTGGGATCATGCTCTTCGGCCGGCGGTCCCTGTATCTGGGTGACCTCGTCGTCGCCGGCGCCATCGCCGACGATGGGCTGGGAGTCGTCGGAGTACACGATCTCCGGCTCACTGGGCGGATTACCGATTTGACCGCCGCTGTCGATATCTTCGGCGTAGATGATATCGGATTCGGTGAGGCTGTCCTCTTCCTCTTCGTCCTCCCGGGTGTAGATCTGGGTGTCCATCTCGTCATCGCCCCAGCTCAGATCGGGCTCCGCAGAGCCACCACCATCGTCGTCGCGGGGAATCGGCTGCAGATCGAGGGAGCGATAATACTCGAGTTTTTTGTTCTCAAACTCGATATCGGCCTGAAAGGCCTCCTTCATATAGGTGGCCAGATCTTTGTTGTTATAATAATAGCCGGCGTCGCGCATAAAGCGCTCCAGATCCTCGGCCAATTCGTAGGTCGACTGGTAGCGCTCCTCCGGGGTGCGAGCCAGAGCCTTGAGGACGATATCCTCGAGCTCTTTGGGGATATGGGGATTGTACAACGACGGCGGGCTCATCTCGACTTTGCGGATCTTCTCCAGGGTGTCGAAATCGCTTTCCCCCAAAAAGAGCCGCTCCAGAGTGAGCATTTCGTATAAGACGATGCCGAGGCTGAATATATCGCTTCGGTGGTCAACGTGGAGCCCGCGAACCTGCTCCGGGCTCATATAGCTAAACTTGCCCTTGAGGATGCCCACCTGGGTTTGGCTGGTCTTGCCCTGGGCCTTGGCGATGCCAAAATCGATGATTTTGACCTCGCCCTCGTAGGAGACCAAAATATTTTGAGGCGAGATGTCGCGGTGAACGATATCGAGGCGATTTCCCTGGGGATCGGTCTTTTCATGGGCGTGTCCCAACCCCTCGCAGACCTTCATGATGGTGTAGCATATACGGGGAATCGAGACCTCTTCGCCGATGCGTCGACCGCGCTCGAATTTGGTCTTTAGATCCTTGCCGCTGATATACTCCAGGGCGATGAAATAGGAATCGTCGGCCTGCCCCAGATCAAAGATCTGAGCAATATTGGGGTGATTGAGCTGGCCGGCGATCTTGGCTTCATCGATGAACATCTTGATGAATGATTCGTCCTCGGCGATGCTGTCCAAGATCTTTTTGATCGCCAATAAACGCTCAAATCCCTCCACTCCGAATGCTTTGGCCTTATACACCTCGGCCATGCCCCCGACATTGACGCGCTCGAGGAGATAATATTTCCCGAAAGGGATTGGCTCTGGAAGGATTCCCGGTTCGCTCATGTGCCCTACACCAGTAAACGGCGCGTCTGTCAATCAG
>SKPJ01000141.1 GCA_007119595.1 Myxococcales bacterium | reverse complement strand
TCGTTGAAGAGTCCGGGCCAATGCGTCGTTGTCGGCGCGCATTCTCACCTGCATCCCTCCTCCGCCGTCGCGGCGCAATCGAATCCGAACATCACCGCGGCCCGGAACCGTTACGTCGACGAAGACGACCTGTCGTTTCTCGGCGTCGTGACCGACGCGCACGGCCTCCACGATGGCCTGGCTCACCTGCGTCATCGGCGGATCCGATGATTGTGCCGCCGCGGAATGACTGGCCGCCCGGGCGCCCGTCGTGCGCTCTCGGACCTCCTCGATGCCGTTTGTTGGATCGCCGATCTCCGGCTCATAACCACCGGGCTGCGCAACCTCGCGAGCCTCGGAATCCATTAGACTCACTTCTCGACTCTGTTGCGCTCCCCCTTGAAATGCCTCGGATTTCTTGTCGGCTTTGCGCCCTTTCTCGGCGGATTGGACACCACTTGGGCCAGCCCTATCAAGCCGCCGGGCATCGTCATCACGCCCCCGCCGTTGCACCTGACCTTCCCGCAACTCTCGCGCCCGCTCGTCACCCCGGTTATCGCCACCGGGAGTCTTGCGACCAGCAGACTGGCGACGCTCCATCATCTTCGAAAAGCGCGATTTCTCCCCTTCCGCTTTGTCTCTTGCCTCGGCATGGCGCCGATTCTCTGCCTCTCTGCGCTCCGGCCGCCGTCCATCATCGACCTTCATGGGATCTCCCCGGTTTCTCGACCTCGATTTCCATATTAATATTATCGAGAATACAGCGAGACTCTTGCGCTTGTTTTCAAAATATTACATTTGAGCGCCGCAATTTACCTGTATCGCCTCCAAATGCCCCGGTGAGACTCATCGCGCCTCTTCTATGCCAGTGTTACGATGGAAACCGGAAAATTTGGCAAAGTCAGGGCAGATGGATGTGCATTCGGTCGACCGACAGCCAGCAGCACTACCTGGAGAGAGAGCGAGCGCACAGGCGCTGTCCTGACGAAGTCAAAACTCCGCGTTTCAAAGTAATACTGGTTTAGTCTAGAGGGTATCCAGAAACTCCGGGTTCGAGCAGGGGCGAGAACATTTCGATGAAGTTTGTATTCTCGAATCCCGAGGCATCACCGGAGGATACGTCGAGCGGCAAGAGAATTCGAAATGCGCCGCCATCTGCGAACGTCGGCGTTTCCGGATGCCCTCCAGGCTAACCTCAATGCGAGCAAGTTAAGAGGGAGCGCTAAGGCGCTGAGACGCTGGGCGCTGAGACGCTGAGACGCTAAGACGCTGGACACTGCACACGAAAGATTCCGCTAAACCACGCTGATAACGCTGGGGATGGTGGTGTTGGGGGGGCTGATCTCCCCCTGGGTGCAGCATCTCTAAGGCGTCTAACGCCTGGTGGCTAGTGGTCGGATGCAGTGAAGATGACTGTCTAAGATCGAGGACTGGGCGACGAGCACCACTGGCAGAAACAAGCGAACACCGTCGACTATGCCTGGTCATCGCTGAAGCTGGGCGGCAACGACACCGGCCATCCTCAATGACCCGACCCCACCACGACGGCTCGCACGATTTGCCGCGCCCACAGCGTAGTTTAGCGGTATCTTTCGCGCTCGGGCGTTCAACGCACCGCGTTCAGCGTCTTAGCGCTCCGCGTTCAGCGTCTCAGCGCTCCGCGTTCAGCGTCTCAGCGCTCCGCGTTCAGCGTCTTAGCGCTCCGCGCTCCACACTTCAACGCAGGGCAATCCGGGATCATCTATCGCACTAAAATGACGAAACCCCAGGCCAGAAGACAGCGAGACCCGGAGGGCGCGGTGTCTTTTCCAAGTCATCGAGTACCGCCGGCGAAAGTTCGGCACACTTCAGTGGTGGACCACACATTTCTCAGCGCACGATCCGGAGGCTCCAACTCTGGACCGAGCCCTCGTCGTAACGTGCGTGATCGCTGGCACGCAGTTGCCAGATCCCGGCCGAATCCAATCCGATGAATTCAGGTACAGCCCGGTCCTCAATACTGATATCGTGGCCCGGGGTCCCCTCGGCATCGCGAATCTCGACGCTCTCACCATCGGGATGAATCAATTCGAGCTGGATATCACCGTTGTAGGTATGTTCGACCTCCACGTCGACCGTCAGATCTTGAATGATCCCGGAGCCTCCAACCTCCAGTTCCAGCGTCACACTTCCCGCTCCATCATCGGGATCGTAGTCGGGAATCGATACGGGCTCGCCGTCATAACCAAAGGTCTCCAACTGCCCTTCATGGGCAACGCAGGCACCTTCGGCGCACATCTCACCCACCACGCAGCGCACACCACAGCTACCGCAATTATCCTCATCCTGCGGCACACATTGTCCGTCACACACGAATTCTTCGGTGGAGCATTCCAAACTCTCTCCACCGTCGTAGCCCGGGAGATGACGTTCGTCGGGGAGTCCGGCAAATCGCCCCACACCAAACTCGTTGATATAATCATAGGAGATAAAGCCGTACCCGGCGCCGTACTCGTTGTTGATTCCAAAGCTGTCGGTACCCCAGCTATTCTTGAATATAAAAAATCCTTTTTCGGTCTTCGCTTCCCCATTTTCATCGACCATCACGTCGCCATTGGCATCCACCCTTTCGACCTCCAGATTGTCATCCCATCCGACGAGCAAGAAGGTGTGTCCATAGGAATTCTCTCGGCTGGCCTCGATATCGGCTTCGTTGGGATATAGGACATAGCCCTGCCGCCAGTATTCCTGATTCGTGGGCAGTGTTGAATTTCTGTGATTCCAGGACTGATAGTAGAATTCACCGCCCACGATCAGCGCCTTTTCGTTATTGTACATATGAGCCTTGATATCGCGTGTGCGAGTCGAAATCCAATCGGCCTCGGGAAGGCGATATTTCGGCGCTTCCACAGCTTCCGGCGGAGGCTCTCCGTTGGTGAAGCATCGCACCGGTCGCTGCCGTACCGCCCCTCCACATGCCGGATCGTGCTCGGTGCTCCATCGCGTTGTTTCATAGGGCCACAGATCCTCAGTGACGACTCCATACTCGTGGATGCCCTCCAGATTGGAGTAGGAATTCGAACCCCAGGTGTTGGAAAAATCCCCCACCTTGGATTTGACCACCCAATTTAGATATTGCTCCGAGAATCGAGGCTCCTCTTTTAGTCCCGCCCGCTTATAGAGATGTTCCATCATCGATACGGTGGCGAACATCGTGCACAACCCTCGTGCCCCCTGATTCCCCACTGGAGATTGCGTATCGACGAGATCGAATTGCGCCGGAAATGTCTCGTCGGCCTTGGCGAGCTCCGGCAACTCGTCGTTGTCGGGAGCACCATCGAGGAGAATGTCCACATCCTCCAGTGGTGCATCGACATCCTCATTGGTCGGAAGCTCTTCGGTGCTCTCGTTCTCATTCACCGGTGGTTCGGCACCGCAGGCGGCGATCAGCAATCCAATGCACAGAGTCACCACGAACCATCGAAAATTTTGTTTTGCCACAATATTTTTTTTCATCGCGTACTCATTTGCGAAAATATTCAAATCACCAGCTATTTGCTCTGTCTATCAGCAGCTCTCAGCGCCAGGTTACGTGGTAGATGGTGATGCCCCCTCCGTTCTTATTGCGAATCTGGAGGTCCACATCACTGCCCTCATCGAAGTCGTCGATCACCAGGGTATGGATCGTATCGTCCTCACCGAGTTCATCGCCAAATTCCTCACTGGTCTTGATCACGGTGCCGTTGGCCAACACCTCGAGCTGGCGTGGTTCTGCTTCGGTTCTCGCCTTTCGATACAACACCGATAGCGACTCGATGTCGCCATCGACACCGTTGAGGTCATTGGTGCGAATATTGGCTCCCGCGTCCTGAAACTTCATGCCCCGGCGGTTTCCAATCACCGGATACCCGCCCTCGTCTCGCACATCCGTATAATTCCAGGTTCGCCCATAGTTGCCCTCAAAGGAACCGCTTTCGTATTGATCGCTGAAATCTGCATGGTGGAAGTGCTCGCGGTAGCCCTCTGCTTCCCAGGCCCCTCGGCTACATCTGCTACCGCTGGGACGGGGCACTTCGTTTTGAGCGACATCGAAGAGCCACCTGTCATTCCAGTTGAGACATTCGTCGGCCGGGATATCTCGGTAGCCATGGCTGCCTTCGTTGAGCGCAAAGGTGTGGGTATGCCCGCCGTTATCGGCCAGGGCTGAAGAATGTCCGGGAGCCTCATTTAAAATATCGGTATCCTGGACCGTCAGATCATCTTCTGCATCCTCGACCATCCGATTGATGAAGTTATAACCAAAACTCCGGACTGTGGCGTCGCCTTGACCGACGACTTCGTTGCCATCCCCAGATGTTCCGTTGTCACTGATATAGCTGGCTTTCAGACGCAAAAGGCCAGATTCAGCGCGGCGATAGATGGCCGGACCCTCTCCATCGGCGGTATTACCAATCATCGTCGTCGCCTCGACATATCCATCGGCATCATCGCGCCACATGATCGCTCCACCGTGCAAGCCTGCATGGTTGTTGGCGAAGGTAGATGTGCGAATCCTCGTTCTTCTCTGGTGAGCGAATACCGCACCTCCCGAATATTCACTTTCATTCTCCTCAAAAAGACTTCTAAAAATGGCGAAACGAACAGGGTCGTCGTTGGACTGTCTGGCGTGAATGGCACCACCGGCTCCGTCGGTCGCCGTATTATTATAAAAATGGCTCCCACTCATCGCTCCACCACCGACCAATTCAAAGGCACCTCCCCGCTGTGCCTCGTTGTTGGAGGCCACACCGCGTAGAAATACGAAATCCCCGCCGCCGTGGGTATATACCGCTCCACCACGAGTTCCCGCGGAGTTGCCATCAAAGGTCACATCGTGGGCACTGATGTGGACGTTGGGACCACTGCGAATGGCGCCACCTCTGTGGTCGGCTGAATTATCCTCAAAAACTACATCCCGCAAAATGACATTCATATCTCGATGCAGATGGATGGCGCCACCTTGCGCCTCGGCCTCGTTTCCAACAAACGTGGAGTTGCGGATATCGAGTGTCATATCAGCTTCATTGCTGTTGCGTACTCGAATCGCCCCTCCATGGGCGAACTCACTGGCCGAAGAGATGGTAGCTCGGTTGTCTTCGAAATGACTGTCGCGAATACGGACTGTGGAGTCCGCGCTTTCGTGAAAGCGAATCGCTCCCGATCCATGTGTCGTGGATTCGTTATCCACAAACTCAGTACCGAATAGCGTCACCTCCAGGCTTGCACCCTCGATTATGAACACGCCGCCCGGCTGGTCCGACACCACCCCTTCAAAGCCAATATCCTGGAACAATACCTCGTCGTCATCGAAATCATCGCCATCGAAATCGATATTAAAAAGCCGCAATGAGAAATCGGTTGCTTGGGTCAGCACCAGGTCGTCATGACCGATGAAGCCAAGCGGTTTGTCGATGACGATGGTATCGTCCAATGCGATTTCATTGACATTGTCGGCGAAGGTGATCTGGCTTTCTGGATTGACCCGGTCTATGACCTCGCGCAGACTTCCAAAAATATTTTCATCATCGACCTCGGTGCTCACCTCCGTCGGTGACTCGGCGGATACGGTTCGGCTGCGGCTATCTCCGGAGTCGATGTCGACGACCACGCCGAGCCCGCTGAAGATGAACTCATTGCCCCATTCGTCCTCTACATCGGCGTCTTCGGTGGTGATCTCGTAGCTTCCGGGCTCCAATTGGACGGTCTCCACCGTCGGTCCATCGGCGGTGAAGCTGTGGACGCTTTCGCCTGCCTCTTCGACATGCAATTCGAGTTCGAGGTCATCCGGGATATCGACCGTAATCTCCAGCGTACCCGGCTCGATTCCGTATACCGCGCTGGCCTCGGTGGTCTCTCCGCTCTCGACGGTGAAATCGGCCTCCGAGGGATCGGCTGCATAGTTTTCACTACCCACGGTCTGGGTTTCGAAATCAACGGTATATTCACCGGGCAAAATATCGTCGAATTGCTCGGCGCCGGTGATACTCTCATCGAAATCGGGTCCCGTGATCTGGGCGGTGAATTCCTCACCGCTCGGAAGGCCCGACGCATCGACGTGCAGATTGCCCAGGACCACCTCGTAGTCGACGGTCACGCTCTCGGTGGCGTCGCCCGCGATGGTCACCGACTGATCATCTGCTTCAAACGTCGCCGGCCCCTGCTGGGCATCGCCGACCACGATGTCGTAATCACCGGGCTCCAGATCACTTATCGTCGTCGTCCCCGACGCCGTGACGTCTTGTTGGAAATTATCGCCTTCGACGCTGATATTGGCGTCTGCTTCCGCCAATCCCGTAATATCCAACCCACTGACCGTAAGCTCCAGGGTGCCCAGCGGTTCTTGTTGCTCCTCGTACTCCACGGTGACTTCCACTTCTTCCGGAGCGTTGGCTCCAAGTGGGAACCCCTGGTTGGCCTCTACGGGTTCAAACGTCGCCCCTTGTGGATCTGCAACAGGCTCGGCATCGACCTGATAGTCCCCAAAAGGGGCACCCTCAAAGGTCGTCGTCTCGGCGATCGATTCATCAAACCCATCGGGCCCGGTGACGGTGACATCACCGGGGAGGTTGGCGGGAAGTCCCTCCACATTGACGCGGAGTATACCTACATCGACCTCCGGATCGCTGTCCTCACATGTCAAGTTGACAACGATTTCATCCAATTCGGAAACACCATCCGCTTCAATTTGTACCCGCGCATCGTATGGACCGGGTTGATCGGGACATGTCGCCGTGAACAGGATTTCATCGTCCGCACCGGGCTCAATAGTGAATTCGGCAGGCTCAATTTCTAGCCAATCGAAATCGGTCGCATCGAGGTACGCAGCAAGGAGTTCATCACCGGGATTTTCGGCGATCACAACCGCCTGGACAACCTCACCGACCTCGCCTTCAAGCTCAATCGAACCTTCGATCACAAGATGTGGTCCCGCCAACTGGTTGGGATCTTGGTTCGGGTCCTGATTTGGATCTTGATTTGGATCCTGGTTCGGGTCCTGATTTGGATCTTGATTGGGATCCTGGTTCGGGTCCTGATTTGGATCTTGATTTGGATCCTGGTTCGGGTCCTGATTTGGATCCTGATTCGGGTCCTGATTTGGATCTTGATTGGGATCCTGGTTCGTATTCTGTCCCGGCGCTTCATTCGTATCACTGGGAGATTCAAATTCATCGGACCCACAGCCGAGGCCTAATAAAAACACCAGACTCAACGAAACAATGGCTGACAAATGCCGCATCACGGACCTCTCGGGAAATATTTGTCTTCTTTATTTCAAAACTCTCACTCTCGGATTTACGCAAATCCTCTTCATGATGCAAATTATAGGGCTTTTGAATGAATACAACTTAGACTTTCTGAGTAGCCGATCGCACCCTGGAGTTTAGGCGCTTGTGATAGGGATGGTGATTTGAGAGCCTTTCCACTATCGAAATTCCACCTCCTGATTCATGGATGAGAGATAGTGATGCCCACAAGCTTCCGTGGTCTTCTCAATATTGTCCTGGTGACGTTGTTGGCACTTGCGCTCTGCGGCTGCAGTGAATCGGCCCAGGACCAGCCCGATGCCGACACCAACGATGCCGATAGCACCGATGTCGGCAGTAGCGATACCGATGGCACCGATGCCGGTAGCAGCGATGCCGATGGCAGCGATGACCCGGAATATGAGGGGCCGACCTACCACGCCGATATCGCGCCGCTTGTGGAGGAAAATTGTGCCACCTGTCATGCCGAAGACAGCATTGCCCCATTTGATCTCTCCACCTATGAGGATTTGGTCCCGCTGGCGCACTTGTCCATCCAAGAGATGGAGGCGAAAACCATGCCACCATGGATGCCGGATCCGGATTGTCGCGAGTACGAGGCCGAGCGCTATCTCAGCGACGAGGAGATCGCCCTGTTTCGGGATTGGGTCGACAGTGACATGCCCGAAGGCGACCGGGCCGACGCTCGTCCCAGCGAGTCCGACGAGCAGACGCACAGCTTTGATGCCACCCACTCCGGCGGCATCGACGGATACGTGCCCAGCGATGAACTGGTCGATGATTATCGCTGCTTCATCCTCGACGATATCGAGTTCGACGAGACCTCCTATATGACGGCCAGCCGTGTGGTCCCGGGAGCGGACAACCTGGTTCATCATGTGCTGGTGTACGTCGTCGACGAAACCGATATGCAGAGGCTCCGCGATGCGGACGCCGCCGAAGACGGGCCGGGCTACACCTGCTTTGGCTCACCATTTCCCAGCAATGACGGCGAAGGTAGCGATCAGATCGTGCCCCCGACACAGATCGGCGCCTGGGTGCCCGGAATGCTGCCCAGTTTCGCGCGGGACGATACGGCAACCCGCATCGAGGCGGGCTCCAGCGTGGTCATGCAGGTCCACTACAATACGCTCTCGGCGAGCCCCGAAAACGATCAGACGAGTTTCGAGATGCAGGTCACCGATGTCGAGCCGTCACATCTTACGATGACGCGCCCCCTGGCGATCTTGGACCTCGATATACCCGCCGGCGACAGCGAGGTGACCTTCACCAGAGAGTTCACCAATTACGGAAGCCAGCCAATGACCGTAGAAGCCGTCACAGGTCATATGCACGGACTCGGCGAGCAAATCCGCCTGCGCCACATCCAGGCCGACGGCGAGGATAGCTGCGTCCTCGATATCCCGCAGTGGGATTTCGACTGGCAACAGGGCTATCGACTCCGCGACGGTGATCTCGTGGAGCTCGCCACCGGTGACTCATTGGAGCTGACCTGCGTCTATGACAACTCCCCGGATAATCAACCGGTGATCGACGGCGAGCGCCTTACTCCGCGGGATGTAACCTGGGGCGACGCCACGACCGACGAGATGTGTCTGCTCTACATCAATCAGGTGATCCCGGCGGAGGAACATAGATTGCCGCCCGCCGAGATGTGCGGCCACACCAACGAGTGCCTGGTGGACTGCGACGACCCCCATTCGATGGAGTGTCTCTTCGGATGTTCGGACAGCACCTTGGACTGCCTTATCTGCGAAATCGATGAGGTCGTCGAGTGCGCCAGCGACGATTGCGGATTGCAATTGCTCGGCGCAAGCGACTGCCTGACCCACTGCATCGGAAACGCGGTCATGATGGAGGGCTCCGTCGATGCCTGCATGCGCGGCGAGTGCGCCGATGAGTACGATACGCTGGCGGAGTGTGTCGATCCCGTACTTGCCGCCGGCTGTGACGGAGCGCTCGAGGATACGTGCGGACTGGTGTTTTGAGGCGCTCGATTCCGATATCGTAACGGAGGTGGATCGACCTCATCCGTACAATTGCAGTATCCAGTCGAACCCGTCTGTTTTCGTATGCGTATCTGACGGTTGGAGAATCTCCCGACGTCATTCTATTTAAGGCGCCTGAACAGCGGCGCGAAAGACAATTTACGGGGTGCCTTCGTTAAAGCTTGAGGAACTTGCCATATCTCGAAAACGAATCGATGCAATCCACCGATGCAACGATTACTTCAACCCGCAAATTGTGGTTTCGACCCTCAAATAGACGGAGATGGATCGACCTCGTCCGGTCGAATCCGTCGCTCACAGCGGATTGATCGCCAGACCACTCAAGATCTTGGGGTAAAAATAGGTCGATTTTTGGGGCATCTTGCCGCCGGAGAGGCAGACGTCGTTGACCTGGGAGACCGGGGTGGGATTCATGAAGACCACCATCTGTGTGGCCTCTTTCGACAGCGCTTCATCGGCGGCTTCCCAGCTTTTGGCGTAGCCCAGATGGGACATATCTTTTTGGGCCGCCCGATCGATGCCCAGCATGGATTCGAAGATCCCGTCGTGGAGAATCGACACATCGAGTCGCCGCACCGATTCCGGCTCCTCTCCGCTAAAAAACGGGGCGTCTTCGTCGCCTCGATAGTGTAGCCAAAACCCGTCGTCGGCGCCGGGCGCCACCATGGCGAAGACCGTATCGTCCTCACCGGCGGCCACCAATCGAGCGCGCAACTCCTTCAGATCGGCGAGGACGGCGGAGTCGATGGATTCCACGGAAAATAGCTTCGATTCCTCGAGGCGCTGGCGAAACGCTGTGAAGTCGAAATCCCGTAGGGAGTGTACGATCCGGTGGGTCGGGAAGACCTGTAGGCCCGGATCGTGGATATTGACGAAAAAACCCATCACGTACTCAAAGGGAGCATCATCGACCGGTTCGGGATCGATTCGGCGTCGGAAATTTCGGTACGCCAGCGCCGTCTCATAGCGATGATGACCATCGGCGATGAGAAGCGGCGATCCGTCGAGCAATTCGCCCACTTCACCGTGCGCCTGTGCATCGACAACCGACCAGATCCGATGGCGAATGCCATCGTCTGTGGTGATATCGAGCTCCGGCTCTTCTCCCTTTTCGACGCCCGAAAACAACACGCCGTCCACCTCGGAGTCCGGATCGTCGTACAAAAAGAAGATCTGACTCAGGTTGCACTCCGTGGCCTTCATCAACTCCAGGCGATCCTTTTTCGGGCCCCGAAGCGTGCGCTCATGGGGCAAGACCACCCGCTCGTCGTAATCGGCGAGTCGAGTCAATCCGATAAAGCCACGCCGGGTGTAGACATTGCCCATTTCATCGCTAAATTGCTGCTCGTGGACGTAGATGGCCGGTTTGCGGTCCACCACAAGAATCCCGCGAGCGATCCAGTCGAAGAGATGGCGGCGCGCTCGCTCGTAGCGATTGTCGTCGCCGTTGTCGGTGCGTTTGATTCGATTGAGATCGAGGCGCACGATGTTGGCCGGATGCCTCCGATACAACAGATCTTGTTCCTCGTCGCCGATGACGTCGTAGGGCGGCGCCACCAACTGTCCCATCTCCTCCGCGTCCAGCTCTCGCCAGGCGTAGCGGATACCTCGAAATGGTTTGATTTCGGCCATCTGTGATCCATCCTTAACTATAGAGGGTTCTTCGGAAGGGAACCCGACAATGACGGGGTTATTCCTCGACAGGTTGCCCGGGCGGCATACCACAGTGATGTGCCGGGCGTCGACGGCTGATTCCAACACTCAACACAGCGATCGTCATCATGGCTCAGTATCGAATGCAATGGCCTCCATTTACGACCAATATCAAGGGCTTAGCCATTGTGCTATTCACCCTCTGGTTTGCCTCCGTGATGGTGGAACCGCTCGGTGATTTCGTCCATCGGCATATGCTGGTCAGCCAGACGGCGGTGCTGCAGGACTTTGAGGTCTGGACGTTATTGACCTACGCCCTGTGGCACGCCGATTTTATGCATTTATTATTCAATATCATCGTGTTGTGGCTCTTTGGCGCCGAGGTCGACCAGCGCTGGTCCAGCGCCAAATGGTGGCGTTTTAACGCCCTCTGTGCACTCGGCGGCGGGGTCGCCGTCGTACTCTCGCAGCTCGTCTTTCAGAGTTTTTATCCCACGTTGGGCTACTCGGGAGCCGTGATGGGCGTGGTGGCCGCCTTCGCCTGGCAAAATTGGAATCGGACCATCCACCTGTTTTTCTTTCCCATGAAGGGAAAAGTATTGTTGCTGGTCTTTATCGCTCTCGACATCTTTATCGTCGTCGTCGGCCGTGAACCGATCAGCATCGCCGCCCACCTCGGCGGAATGGCCACTGGACTGCTCATCGTCTCCGGATGGTGGCGCCCGCGGCGGTGGAAACTCGCCTGGCAGCGACGTAAATACAAAAAACACCGAGAACAATTCCAAATTGTTCAACGCGATCCCGAATCGGACCAGTATTTGAACTAAGCCCCATATCGGGTTTACAACGTCAGCGGCGATTCGGCGATTCGGGCCGGATCGGATTTCAGACTCTTCCCGCTTCCACGTTGGAGACCAAACTCAGATGTCCACAGATCGACAATTACCCAAAAAAACCCTGGAAACGTGGGATGACCAATACGTCTGGCATCCCTTTACTCCGCACGAAGTCTATCGCAACGAAGACCCTCTGACCGTGGTCGCCGGCGAGGGCCATTACCTCATCGACGCCGACGGAGATAGATATCTCGACGCCGTGGGCTCGATCTGGTGCAACCTATTTGGCCACCGCCGCGCCGAAATCGACGACGCTCTGCGAGAGCAACTGGAGCATATCGCCCACTCCACTCTGTTGGGCAATACCAACGACCGCCCGGTCATTTTGGCCAAACGACTGCTGGAACATGCCCCGACGTCGATGGACAAGGTCTTTTACTCCGACAATGGATCGACGTCGGTGGAGATCGCCATGAAGATGGCCCTCCAGTTTTGGCAGCAGACCGAAGACGGACATCAGAGCCAGCGCACCAAATTCATGGGGCTGGCCAACGCCTACAGCGGCGATACGATCGGAGCGGTTTCCATCGGCGGAATCGATCTCTTCCACGCCCGCTTCGGCCCCATGCTATTTCAGACTGTGCGCGGGCCGTCGCCGGTGAGCTATCACCGCCCGCCGGAGACGACACGCGCCGCCGCCCGCCAGCGCTTTGTCGACGATTTCGACCGCGTCATCGACGAGCACGGCGAGGAATTGGCGGCCGTGGTCATCGAACCGGGGATGCAGGGCGCCGGCGGTATGATCACCTACCCCGATGGCTTCTTGCGACACGCCGCCAAAAAAGTCCGCCGTGCAGGCTCCCTTCTCATCCTCGATGAAGTGGCCATGGGCATGGGGCGAAGCGGCGAGATGTTCGCCTGCCAAAGAGAGGGCGTCGATCCCGATTTTTTATGTGTCGCCAAGGGGCTGACCGGCGGCTATATTCCGGTGGCTGCGACCCTTACGAGAGATCGTATCTACCAGGCATTTTTGGGCCCCCCCGAGCAGGGGCGGACCTTCTTCCACGGCCACACATACACCGGCAATGCGCTGGGCTGTGCAGCAGCACTGGCTACATTGGATATCTTCGAGAACGAACCGATCCTCGAAGAGGTTCGGCGCAAGGAGAAGGTCCTCGCCGGGCGCCTCGAAACTCTGTGGAACACCGACCACGTCGGCGACATACGCCAATACGGACTCGCCGCGGGCATCGAATTGATGGCCGACCCCGACGAGCGCATCCGTTTCGACGCAGCCGAGCGGGTCGGCATGAAGGTCTGCTCCGCGGCCCGAGAGCGCGGCGTATTTCTGCGGCCACTGAGTGACGTCATCGTCTTGATGCCGCCATTGACCATCACCGACGACGAGATCGATCAAGTCGTCTCCGCTATCGAATACGGTATCAAACAGGCGCTGCAGTGATATCAATGCAACATAAGAGCAACTTATTCGTCGTCGCCGGAACGGACACCGAGGTCGGAAAGACGACCGCCACCTGTGCCCTCCTCGTCGCCCTCCGGCGATCGGGGCTGACCGTTCGCGGTATCAAGCCCGTGGAATCGGGAACCGAAACCCAGGCCCGTCGAGAAGATGAGGACGGTCGTCGTCTCGCCAAAGCCGCCGGCCAGACCGAGCCCTCAGAAGCGCTTCAGCGCCTTGCCGCCCCCCTGGCGCCTCCGGTAGCAGCACGCGACGAGGATATCACACTCGCTCCCGAATCCTGGA
Source organism: Myxococcales bacterium (assembly GCA_007119595.1). GTDB lineage: Bacteria > Myxococcota_A > Bradymonadia > Bradymonadales > Bradymonadaceae > SLJM01. Next base: position 688 of record SKPJ01000141.1, on the reverse strand, counting down.
TCGACTCCATTCGCCAGTGGCGCTCTTCGGCGGATATCACCCTCGTCGAGGGCGCCGGAGGATTGCTGTCGCCACTCGCCCGGGACTTCGACTCCCGTGCGCTGGCGAAGGCGCTGGACGCTCCGGTCCTCTTGGTGGCCGCCGATTCACTGGGAACGCTCAATCACACATTCTTGACCGTCGAGGCACTGGAGCTTGCGGGCTGTGAATTGGCGGGCATCGTCTTCAGCGCTCCCGAAATACCAGACGCCTCGACGGGGCGAAACGCAGCGGTCATCGCCCGGCGATTCGAAGACATCCCGGTCATCACTCTCCCCCGCATCGCCGACGATGAGCAGGGGGCCGACGTATTCGAGCGCGACTATCTGCCCTATATCGAAAGATCATGATCCCCGACCCCTGGAAGGACTGGATTGAGGGGCATCTCAACCAGCGTCGCGACCGAGATCTCTTGCGCACCTTGGAGCCATTGGAGCCGAAGTCACCGGTCCACGTGGAGCGCGAGTCCGGCGGCGAGATGACCCTCTTTTCGTCCAATGATTATCTGGGATTGTCGGGAGACCAACGGGTGATCGACGGCGTCATCGAAACCGTCGAGCGTTTCGGCCTCGGACCCCGGGGATCCCCCCTTATCTGTGGTTATTCGACACTCCATCAACGCCTCGAGAAAAAGATCGCCACCTGGAAG
>SKPJ01000450.1 GCA_007119595.1 Myxococcales bacterium | reverse complement strand
TTGGCGACGATGACGTCACAGCCCCACTCGTCGATCTTTTCTTCCAGTGTTTCGATGGTCGCCGCCACGGCCGTCATGGCGCCGGGAGTGCTGGAGGCGGCGGCCATCAACTCACCGCGCTTGCGGGAAACCCGCAGCATTGACTCCTCATCGAGGACCCCGGAAGCACTGAGGGCCGTGATTTCGCCGTAACTGTGGCCGCCCATACAATTGGGCTCCAATCCCATCTTCTGAAGCAGTGCGTGAACGCTCAGACTGGTCGCGCCGAGTGCCGGCTGGGCCCACTCGGTGGCCGTGAGTCGCTCGACTTGCTCCTGTCGCTGTCGATCGTTGAATACGGGAGGCGGAAAGACAATTTCGTGAAGTCTTTCTTCGGCGCCGAAGTCGAGATCGACACTGCGGTCCCAGACCGCTCGTGCTTCATCGAAGTGGATCGCCCAGTGGGCGCCCATATTGGGGTATTGGCTTCCCTGACCGGGAAATAAAAATGCCACTTTCCCGGGATCGATGTCGAATCCGTAATAGATCCCATTGGGCGCCGAAAAGCTCTCTTTCGGGGAGTTGGCGATCGCAGACGCTGCTTGGCCGAGTTTCGCGCACAGATCTTCTTCGTCGGTGGCGACCACGGCGAGTCGTGCTGGTCGTTGGGCGTCGAATTGTTTCTGTGAGGTTCTCGCCAGATGGACGAGTGTGCCCGTGTCTACGTTGTCCAGTTCGTCGGTCCAGCCCTGACATTTTTCGAGAAGCTGTTGGGGGTCGTCGGCCGACAAAAGCACCAATTCGGTGTCCAGAGCGCGCCTTCGTTGGGCTTGTTTTCCTGGACCGGTGTACTCCTCGAGCGTGATATGAAAATTGGTACCCCCGAAACCGAAGGCGCTGACGGCGTTTCGACGGGGGTGATCGGAGCCGCGAATCCAGGGTCGAAGCTCGGTATTGACATAAAATGGGCTGTCCTCCAATTCGAGGTCTGGATTTGGCTCGTCGACCTTGATCGTCGGAGGTAAGAGGCGGTGGTTCAGGGCCATCACCGTCTTGAATAAGCCGGCGGCTCCGGCGGCGGCTTTGGCATGACCGATCTGAGATTTTACCGAGCCCAGAGCGCACCATTCGGTATCGTCACTGGCCTGACCGAAGATCGCCTGCAGGCCGCGCATCTCGGCGGCGTCGCCGGCCGGTGTGGCGGTCCCGTGGGCTTCGACCATTTCCACGGTGCGGGGGCTGTAATCGGCGTGTTCGTAGGCCCGTTTAAGGGCCTTTGACTGGCCCTCCGGGCGGGGGGCGTAAATGCTCTTGGCGCGACCATCCGACGAGGAGCCGACACCTCGAATCACGGCGTAAATTTGGTCCTCATCGCGCTCGGCATCGTCGAGGCGCTTGAGGGCAAACATACCCAGGCCTTCCGCGAGCATCGTGCCGTCGGCAGACGATGAAAAGGGTCGACAATCGCCGGTTTGAGACAGGGCTCCGGTCTTCGAAAAACACATATACATCAAAATGTCGTTCAAAGCGTCGACACCACCGGCGATCATCATATCCGCCTGGCCCAGCGACAGTTGATTGATCGCCATTTCCACGGCCGCCAAAGAGCTGGCACAGGCGGCGTCGACCACGCAATTGGTGCCTCCCAGATCGAAGCGGTTGGCGATGCGTCCGGAGACGACGTTTCCGAGAAGTCCCGGAAAGGTATTTTCCTCCCAGGGCACGTACATATCGGTGATCTTTTGGGAGATGGCGTCGATCTCGTCGGGCTCCAGCCCGCTTCGGCGCATGCCCTCTTCCCAGACCGGCTGCTGGAGGCGCCCGGCCATATGAAGGCAGAGCTCGGTGGTGGAGGCCACGCCGAGCACGACCCCGGTGCGAGAGCGATCAGCGTCTTCGAAGGGGCCATCGAAGGCGTCGTCCAACAATTGTCTGGCCACGATCATGGCCAGCAATTGTCCCGTGTCGGTGGCGGCCAAAATATTGGGTGGGACGCCGTATTCCATCGGGGCAAAATCCACCTCGTCCAGAAAGGCTCCGCGCCGGGCGTAGGTCTTATCCGCAGCGTCAGTATTCGGATCGTGGTAGTCGTCGAGGAGCCAATGGGTGGGCGGAACTTCTCCCAAAAGGTCTTTTCCGGCCAGGATATCGCGCCAAAAACCACGGCAGTCTTCGGAACCTGGGAAAAGGGCGCTCACACCAACAATCGCCGTCGGTACTTGGTCAGACATGGATAGCCTCAATCATTATCAATGCAGTGGTCGCGGCTCGAATTCAAAGGCCGCCGTCGGTACGGGTACACCGTATGTGCGCAGTTGGTGAGCCCGGGTGATCTGTGCAGCACCTTCCATCAGGTTATGGGCGATCTGGACGACACGTCGTTGCTCCGTATCCTCCAAAAACGAGCCCTGGACCCATTGGTTGAAGGCCCCCATCGCCGGTCCACACCACAACTGGTAGTCGAGCTGACGTTTTGTTGTTCCGTCGATGGGCCAGCGGCTGGACTTGCCGAGGTACCATCGAAAGACGAGGGCCATTTTATGTCGCGGGTTTTGTCGGGCTCGCTCCAGTTGCGATGGGTCCTCTTGCTGCCAAAAATCGCGGGTTTGCTTCCAGATTTCATCGATGGAAGCGCCGAAGATTTGTTTTTCGAGCCGGTCGCGCTCCGAATCGGGGATATCATCGAGGCCATCGCAAGTGCGATACAATTTGTCGAGTCGGTTGGCCCGGGAAGCGAACATGGTGCCACGCGACAACACTTGGACCTTGGCGCCGATCTCGAACATGTCGGCCGATGGTGCCAGGGCGACATCGGTTTGTTCTGCGTTGGCGAGCATGGCGCGTGCCGATGGAGCGACGCCGGCCTCGACGGTACATTGGTTGATGGAGCCCGTCAGGACAAAGGAAGCTCCCAGTGAAAAGGCGGAGGCCACGGCCGTCGGTGTGCCGATGCCACCGGCGGCGCCGACCCGGATCGCACGGTCATAGCCCTGTTTTGTACGTACCTCGGCCGCCAGTTTGGTCATGGCCGGAAGTAATGCCGACAGGGTACGGCCGTCGGTATGTCCACCGGAGTCCGATTCGGCGGTGATATCCCCGGCGATCGGAAGGTGGGAGGCCAGTCGAGCCTCCTCTTCGGTCAATCGACCGCTTTGAACCAAATCGCGGAGCATCGCTTCCGGCGGCGGTTGCATAAAGCGTCGAGCAACCTCGGCGCGGGAGATCTTGGCGACCACATGGTTTCGTCGCTGGATGCGACCCTGCTGGTCTGCGCGCAATCCCGTGCAGGCGTAGCGGACCAGCGGTGGGGTGAGCTTCATAAACGCCGATGCCGAGACGGTGGTCACGCCTCGTTGAAGATAGAGATCGACGAGCTCGGATTCGACGTGGGGCTCATTCGGGGAGTGGATTAAATTGGCGCCCCAGGGCAGTAGAGAGGCGCCGATGCTCTCTTCGATCGTATCGAGATCTCGGGCGACACGCGATGGCGATAAGCCGGCGGTCCCCAGGAATGCGAGCATGCCAGCCCGGGCCATCTCGATGACCAATTGGGCGCTGGCGATGCCACGGGCCATGGCGCCGGCGACGTAGGGAAATCGCACCCCGTGCGCTTCGGTGAAGCTGCGGTCTCCGAGCCACTCCGGATACAAGGGGGGAAGCGATGCCATCCAGAAATAGCCCGACTGCCCGACCGAAAAATCCCCGGGTTTAATTTCTCCACCGCTGGCCAAGCCCAGATGACCCGATTCGGGATGGGCGACGATATGAACCGATTCCCGGATTCTACGGGCACGTTGGACGACGTCATTTCCGGCGAAGACGGGATGGCTGTTGGTAGGCGTCCAGATTCCAAGGGGACGCAATTCCCCACGACTTTTCTCGTACATGGAGTCGATCATGACGCTCGTCCATGGAAAAACACCCAGCTTTACTTTCGGGCGGTTCTTATTTCATTTACGAGCGTGGCTGGCAAGAGTGATCGATGAGCTCGAACCCGGAGTTTCCGGATGCCCTCTAACTTGTTCTCATCCGGAAATTCCGAATCTGAGCAGGGCCGAGATGAAATCTTTGAGATCGATATTCGGCGCAACCGCAGGCGTAGCCGGAGGCTACTCCAAGTGT
>SKPJ01000202.1 GCA_007119595.1 Myxococcales bacterium | reverse complement strand
CGTGGAATTCGACGCCTCGGCGCGGGCCAAAAAAGTTCTGGTAGGACAGGGACTCGTCCAGGGGCGTGAAGCCGAGGGGGTAAGCCAGATCCTCAACGCCGCGGCCGCCACCTACGTCGCCGCTGCGGTGACGGCGGTGCTCCAGCTTCTGTACTGGGCCTATCGCGCCGGCCTATTGCGGCGCTGAAATAGGAATGTCACGGAAGGCTCCGTGCTTACTCCCAATACCCCATAATTTACAGAATATACGGCTACGCCTCGATTCGAATGAAATCGTAGATCGTCTGGCCCTTGATATAAGCGACCCCGACGTCGCCGGCTGCGGCCATCCGCTGTTGGACGACATGATGGCACCGAAATCTTTTGCGTGTGCCGTCCGCCGTCTCGATGACGGCATCAATGGGAAAGGTGACCCCGTCGTTACCAGAAGTATCGACGATCATTGAGACCACTCGGTGAAGTGGTTCGTTGGCATGTTTGCGTCCAAGCCAAAGATAGCCCCCGACCCCAACGGCGAGCAGACAGGCCATCGCCAGACCTGTCACCACCAAAATCAGCAGCATAGGTAATTCGGAGAGCATGAGGGCGATCAATGCGGGAACACCGAGAGTGGGGAGCGTTACCGCCATCAGGGTGATTAACATGGTCTTGTTGTGATCCGGGATTTCCGGCTCATATTGTAGCGCCTGCTCGTAGAGAGGTTGTTGCATTGCCCGTTCCAATCGCGCCGGAACATTGGAGGTTTGCGGAACCAGCGAGGAACTATCAGGTATCTGAGAGAGGTCCTGTGGCTGCGGTTTTTCCCGTGGAGGATTGCGAAGGTAGCGCAGCGCGTCTTTGGGACCTGAAAAGCGATCTTCGGCGGCTGGTTCGACGAGTTTCTCGATGAGGCGGGCAAAGGGCTCGGACAACGCCGGAGCAGCATCGCGGAATTGCACCCGAAGGCGCGACTTTGGCAATTCCGTGGGTGACTTTCCGGTCACCAAATGAATTAATGTCATCCCCAACCCATAGAGATCGGAGGCCGTGGTCGCAGTGCCGTGGAGTTGCTCCGGTGCCATATAGCCGAAGGTTCCGGCCACCGTGCTTCCTCCCGATGTCATCTGACGAGCCGCATCGACGACCGAACCGAAGTCGACGAGATATAGATCATCTTGTGAGTCGGCGAGGATATTGCCCGGCTTGATATCTCGATGAATCACCGGCGGACGCCGGGAATCGAGGTAGACCAAGATATCGAGCATCTGCCCCGCGACGTGGCGAGCCCGCGCCTCACTAAATGGGCCCTGCGCACGCACCAATTGCCTCAATGTCGATCCCGGTGCCAATTCCTGAGCCAGATAGGCCGTATCGCCTGACTCGAGGGGAATGAAGTCCACATAATCGGGGATTCTCGGATGGTCTAAGCGCTCCAATGTCTTCGCTTCCCGCTCAAACAGGTCGATCGCCTTCCAGTCGTCGACATGACTCAAGTCGAGCTCTTTGACGGCCACTCTTTCGCCGGAGACCGTATCCACGGCGGCGTAGGTATTGCCGAAGCTCCCGCTTCCCAGATGCTCTTCGACCCGGAATCGATCGCCCAATATGGTGGCGGTTTCTTGTTCACCCATCGCAAAACCAAGTGGTATTCAGTACTCCCGTCGGGTCGATCGTCGACGACTGGGCCATCGAAGTACTCCACAATTTCAGAGGCCAAGAGAAACAACCACTGAGTGTCAACGCAGGTGGAGATTGCTGGTGTCTTTACGAGATAGAAGTGCGCTGTCGGATCTCTTTCTCTATTGTACCGATTCCGCGCGCGACGGGGTTTATGCGCAAGACCAAGAATGAGCGTCCTCCATCGGTCTCAGCGACCAACTTTCTAAAACGTGATCTGAGCTGAAAACGGCGGACAAGTGTGACTTCGTTCAGCGGTGCCACCACAGTCTGCGCATCATCGAGAAGGGTTTGGTTTTCCAGATCGAAGATCAGGGCCGCGTCCTGAACGGTGGGCATTTCTCTGTGATAGTCTTTTATCAGCCAATTCACAGCTCGCATTCCAATTCCGGTTCCGACGGCGATCCCGATCAGGACCAATCCGGTCGTAGCCGATTCGGTGCTCTCACTCAGCGCCCGAAATAGCAGGCCCAACCCGTTTGCGCCCAGTATGAGCGTTAGGAGCGCCAGTATGAACCTCACATAATAGAACCCACTCGTCCCCCTATTCACGACCAGAAGGCGAGAGCCGTCCTCAAAGAGTCCGACACCACTGGCTTGTGTTATTAGCTTCATTAGGTCGCCCAGATAGCGGGATGGCAATGATTGATATATTTATATCATCGAGCCCACCCGAACAATAATGCCTCGCGGAAACCCACTTTTGCCTTCTCTCACATCACGTAGGAGTCGTTTCTAAGACAGTACGCAAAACAGAAATAGGGTCGACACTTGTCGGGTGTACGCATCTCGCCGACTCGGATAAAGCCGCACGACTGTAAAAGCGCTGCATGTCGCGGCGGAGTATTCTGGGAGCGCGTTCTGCCAGGGCGCATAAGCGAGGTTCGTCGGGGTTATGTAGTTCGACCCCGCGAACTTGTCTCCATCTCCATTTGTGAGGAGGTTGCTGAATGGTTATGATTGGGGCTTTTGAAGGGCACCCCTAACATCTCCAGGAGGCGAGGGTGGTACGAAGTGGAAACGATCGATCGAGTGAGAATGCCGGACCGTGTATGACACGTGTCAGCATCATCTTCTTGGTGGGACTTTTTGTCGCGGTGTGGGGTTGCAGTGACGATCCGGGTTCAGACGCGAATTCCACGCTGGAGTGTGGAGAGGGAACTGTCGAGCACAATAGCAAGTGCGTTGCGGAATGTCCCAGTGGTCAGGTCCGAAGCAATGGCCAATGTGTCAAAACCAATGGCGGCGTTGAAGCTGACACCGGCACTGAAGCTGATACCGGCACTGAAGCTGATACCGGCACTGAAGCTGACACCGGCGTTGAAGCTGACACCGGCACTGAAGCTGACACCGGCACTGAAGCTGACACCGGCGCGGAAGATGAATTCGAGTTGGGACCGGTCTCGGCCGATCCCCAGGTGGTGGAAGCCGGCGAAGCGGTGGAAATTCTGTGGACATCGACGGGCGCCGATTTTTGTGAGCCGGTGGGTAAGTTGGAAGACTGGCCCCTCCTCGATCCCACGAGCGTCGGCACTGAAGGTCCGGCTACATTCGAAGTGCCACAGGATTCGGAACACGACAGCTACGATGTCGGCATCTCCTGTACGTCCGACGGTGATACCCTGGAGCAGATGACCACCGTTGAGGTCGTCTCCACTGATCCCTGCGATCTACCCGATCGCCAGCCGCCTCCGGGTTGGACGCGGTTGTCCACGGGCGATCTAAGCTGTCATCGCCCCAGTTCCTGGGATCCAAGTTCTGATTGCCGGTACTTCGAGGAAATCTGGCCAACAAATTTCATTAACTCCGGAGGTTCTCCACAACGGTTGGGGTTGCGCAGTAGCGATGCCAGGGACTACATGGCGATTGAATTCGACACGGTTGGTTTGGATCCCACACAAACTGGCTCGATCGCTCTGAATCAGACTACTGGACTGACTAGCCGGAGAAAAATCATGTCCATTTCTCGCTGTCCAGGAGATTTTCACTATGACTCTATAATGGCCGAAACGGGCTGTATAAGGGCGAGCTTTATACAGAACCTGCGCTGGGGCGGATCTGATACCAGTCAAAGTTGTCAGCTTGAATCCGGGGAAATCTATTACTTGAATATTTTGTATACGGACACTCTGGTCGAGCCTGGACTTCATCCAGATGATATTGAAGCACATCAAGACTGTGCACAGTCGGACATGACCTGCGGGAACCTATTTAATCCGAGGCAGGATTAGCCATTAGCTCTTGCGCTTGTCGCAAAAACAACACACCGAGGGAAGCACAAGAAACAACACACTGAGAAACAACACACTGAGGGAAGCACAAAAGCCAGTATAACGCCGTGAGCAGAAGTTGATGGAGATAGACTGCAAAGTCGAGTGTGCGTCGGACAAGGCGCGGCGACGAGGCGATGCGATGTAGCATCGTCGAGCGAGCCGCAACGCCGCTTCG
>SKPJ01000318.1 GCA_007119595.1 Myxococcales bacterium | reverse complement strand
CGCGGCGACGAGGCGATGCGATGTAGCATCGTCGAGCGAGCCGCAACGCCGCTTCGACGTGCTCTCGGCGCGCAGACGCTTCACTCAACTTCTGCTCACGGCGTAGTAGTGCGATTCATCAGGTAATCGAAGTCAACAGTTGGGGGGGAAACGATGAGGTATTATCAAAAGGGGTGTTTGGCCGTGGTCACCGCGGGCTTGATGGTGGCATCTACGGGCTGTGATCGGTTGGGGACGGTCGATGACCCGGAGGTCACCGAACCGACGGTGGAAGAAGTGGAAGAGGTCGAGATCGCCCAGGAGGTCGGCGATATAGGCGAGGTCGACTTTGAGACCTCCTGCAATGCCGAGGCCCAGGCGAATTTTGAGGTCGGTCTCGGGCTACTTCACCATATGTGGTACGTGAAATCGCGGGAGGCCTTCGAGCAGGTGGTGGAGGCCGATTCGGAGTGCGCGATGGGCCATTGGGGGCTGGCGATGACCCATTATACGCCGCTGTGGTATCCCCCGGAGGCCGATGCGGTGCAGGCGGGCACCGAGGCCGTCGAGCGGGCCCAGCAGTTGGAGGCCGACGAGCGGGAGCAGGCATTTATCGATGCTATCGCCGCCTTCTACGAGGACTACGACCGAGCCGATCATCTGGACCATGCCGAGGCTTTTAGAGATGGCTGGCAGCAGGCCCACGAACGCGATCCGGATGATATTGAAGCCAAATCGTTTTATGCCCTGGGAATTTTGGCCACGGCGCCCGCGATCACCGAGGAGTACGAAGAGCAACGACAGGCCGGGGCCATGATGGAGGAGGTTCTGGAAGTGGAACCGCGCCATCCGGCGGGACACCACTACTTGCTGCACGCCTATGACTTTCCGCCCCTGGCTGAAGATGCCGAGGAGGTGGCACGGTCGTATGCCGATATTGCGCCAGCCGTTCCTCATGCCCAACACATGCCGGCCCATATCTTCGTGCGCCTCGGCGAGTGGAATGACGTTATCGAGTGGGATACACGAACCGCCGAGATCGCCGAGGATCTCGAGGCCAACGGTCGTACCTCGATGCATTTTTATCACTCCCTGGATTATATCACCTACGCCTATCTCCAGCAGGGGCTCGACGACCGCGCTCAAGACACCCGGGAGTGGTTTGAAAGCGAGGAAAATCCACAGCTCAGTCTGGGGACCGCGTATCCGGCGGTCGCCATTCCAGCCCGTATCGCCATCGAACAAAGAGACTGGGAGGCGGCAGCACAATTGGAACCGCTGCTTGCCGATGAATTTCCGTGGGAGCAATGGCCGGTCGCCCAGTTGGTCCACCACACAGTCCGCGCCGTCGGGGCGGTATACAGCGAGGAGGTGGAGCAGGCCGAAGAGGAGTTTGAGCGTATTGAGGAGTTAAATGACGCCGTGGCCGAAGAAGACGATCCTCACTGGGCTCCCCATGCACAGGCCTATCGCGACCTGGTGGATGCCCACCTCGATTGGGCTCGCGGCGATACGGATGAGGCGATCGAGAAAATGGAGGAAGTCACTGAATTTCAGGACTCCTTTGACAAGCATCCCACCATGCCGGGGCGGATCATCGAGGCCGGCGAGTTCTTGGGTATGATGCAATACGCCGACGGTCAGTATGTGGCTGCACTGGAGAGCTTTGAGCAGGCCCTACAGATGACGCCCAATCGCTATCACCTGTACTACGGGGCCGCCATTTCGGCACAGGAGGCCGACCAACCAGAGGTGGCTGCCCGGTATTACGAACAGCTTCTGGAGCTCGCCGATCCCGACGAGGTGGACCGGCGGCACGTCGATGAAGCCCAGCAATTTCTGGAGGCACTGCGAGTCGAGCTCTAAATATTGAGCCCCTGAGCACCACATCATCAGCTTAGGCAATCTACCCGGCGGTGGCGTATGCGGACTGCGTGACGACCTTTGATCGGTGCGCGGTCTGGACGGGCATCGCCGGGGGATGGCTAAACGTCTCGTCATTTGACTGAAATGCGGCACCGGCGAGACGATAACGCCAGATTTCTGGTTGACCCGAGTGCAGGCGTAGTATCACTACTTCAAGTGAGGGGCGACCGAAAGATGGCGTTATCAGCCGCCGAGACGTACGTTTCAGTGAAGTGATGAGGCGTTTGGTATGCTGACGGGGGAAATGGTCCTGATATTGGTGATCTTGGCGGGGACCATCGCCTTGTTCGTCACCGAGGTCGTGCGGATCGACGTGGTGGCGATCTTGGTGTTGGTAGTCGTCGGGGTGACGGGCCTGGTGGAGCCGGAAGAGGTATTGTCCGGCTTCTCCTCCAACGCCGTGGTGGCCATCATCGCGGTCATGATCTTGGGGACTGCCCTGGACCGAGTCGGCGTGATGCGCCGGTTGTCGGAGGTACTGATTGCCGTCGGTGGATCCGGTGAGCGGGGCCTTGCTTCTCTTCTCTCGGGGAGCGCCGCCGCGGTCAGCGCATTCATTCAAAATGTCGGGGTGGCGGCCCTGTTTTTACCGGTCACGGAGCGGCTCGCCGTGCGCACCCGGACACCGCTATCCCGGTTGATGATGCCCATGGGCTTTGGCGCACTGGCGGGAGGCAGTATCACGCTGGTGGCATCGGGATCGATGATCTTGCTCAACGATCTATTGCTCACCTCGGCGCAGACGTTGGACATCGATATCGAGCCCTACGGGCTGTTTGCACCGGCGCCGGTGGGCATCTCATTGGCCGTCGCCGGTGTCGCGTTATTTGCTCTCTTCGGTCACCGCTTGTTGCCGGCCATCGAGCCGGAGCGCGATCTTCGGATGGCGATGTCACAGGTGGCGTCGACGTACGGGCTCGATCAAACCATTCATCCCTTCTTCGTTCCCCAAAAAAGCTCCATCAAAGATCGCCGGATTGGAGCCATCGAGACCGGTCCCCGGCCTGTTTTATTGGTCGCCGTTCAGGACGCCGATGGTCTGACCATCGCGCCGGACCGAAGCTATGCGGTGCGTTCGGATGTCATCATCGGGTTGGTCGGCCCGGATGAGGAATTACAACGCTTTGTCGAGGAACGAGAGCTGCGACCCGTCGAGGGAAATCCGTTTTCGATACTTCATGATCCAGAGCACGCCGGGTTGGCGGAGGTTGTCATTCGCCCCGGCAGCGACGCCGTTGGAGAGTCAGTAGGTAGTTTGCGCCTTCGCGAGGTCTACGGGGTCAATTTACTGGCGATTCATCGGCGTGGCGAGATCATCATGGAGAGTCTGCGCGGAGTTCGCCTCGCCGCCGGTGATGTACTTGTTCTCTTTGCTCCCTGGCATCGAATCGATCACCTGGTCAGCGAAGAGTCGGTGGTGCCGCTATCCAGCTATCCCTCCGAGCCACCACGGAGTGAAAAACAATGGTGGGCTCTCGGGGCATTTGCCGTGGCGATGGGATTGGTGATCGCCACGGAGTTGCAGTTGGCCCTGGCCCTGTTGGTCGGAGCCGTTATCGTTTTGCTCTCCGGGACTTTGAGCGCCGACGAGGCCTATCGAGCGATCTCGTGGAAGACCGTCTTTTTGCTGGCAGGGTTAATCCCGTTGGGGCGGGCCGTCGAAGAGACCGGTACGGCGGCCTGGATCGCCGAGTTGGTGATCTCTGCTACTGCCAGCTTTCCGCTGTGGGGAATTCAGATGGTGATCGCCATTTTGACGACCATGTTCACGCTGACGATCTCCAACGTCGGTGCTGCCGTATTGTTGATTCCGCTGGCGGCCAACGTCGCCGTCGGTGTCGGCGGTGATCCTGCTCAATTCGCGATGATCGTCGCCATCGCCGCCTCCAACTCCTTTTTGATACCCACCCATCAGGTCAACGCACTGTTGATGGGCCCCGGGGGCTATAAAATAGCCGATTTTCTTCGCGCGGGTTCGGCGATGACCGTGGTCTATCTGGTGGTATTGGTAATCTCAATCAATCTATTTATTTAGAGGGCATCCGGAAACGCCAACTTTCGCAGATGGCGGCCCATTTCGCGAATTTCGAATCCTCTCACCGCTCGACGTATCCTCCGGATATGCCTCGGGATTCGAGAATACGAACTTCATCGAAATGTTCTCGCCCCTGCTCGAACCCGGAGTTTCCGGATGCCCTCTATT
>SKPJ01000035.1 GCA_007119595.1 Myxococcales bacterium | reverse complement strand
TCACTTCCGTCGGTCGAGTCCCCCCGCGTCAACCTCTAGCATCTCATCGAAGCCCCGAATGTCGCCTCCTCCCGTGGGGGAGGTGGCGAACGCGCTGTATAGCGTTCGTCGGAGGGGGCACCGGGTAAGCGTGGTGATCGGTCGCTTCTCCGTTGCCCCCTCACCACTCGCTTTGCTCGTGGAGCTCCCCCACCGGGGAGCAGATCTCGAGGTGTCGATGTCGGCACGAGGGATTCGGAGCAACGCATACCGATCATCGTGGATCACGCCCTGGCTCATCCTCCTGCTGGACTATTGCGATATGAAACGCAATTTTGTGTCGTCGCCGCGCGACACGGGACGAATCTCGCTGCCAAAATGGCCACTCCCGATTGGATTAATGGATATGTCAGCAACACTTTCATGGCTGGAAGTCCTGGCCGCCATCGCCCCGATCGCCGTCATTTTGGTGCTCATGGTCTTCTTCCAGAAGTCGGCGGCCGTCGCTGGCATTGGCGGCCTGGTCTTGACCGTACTCCTCGCCGCCTTTTATTTCGGCTTTCCCGAACTCGCCGCCAGTAATCGCGAGGTTCTTCTTGGGCTCGTCGGTTCCTCCGCCGAAGCCGGATTTACGGCAGCGACGATCCTCTGGATCATCTTCGGCGCCCTCTGTGTACACCAATTGCAGTTGAAGACCGGGGCGATCGATTCGCTGCGACACCACATCGGCGCCCTCTCCGACGACCCCCGACTGGTGGCCATATTGGTGGCCTGGTTCTTCGCCCTCTTCATGGAGGGCGCCGCCGGCTTTGGAACGCCCATCGCCCTGGCCGCCCCCTTTCTGGTCGGCTTCGGCGTACCCCCGGTGCAGGCCGTGACCATCGTCTTGATCGGTCACTCCGTAGGGGTGTCCTTTGGCGCCGTGGGCACACCGGTCATGCCCCAACTCGCCGTGACCGATTGGACGGGTCTCGAGATCGCCCGCACCACAGGCGAACTCCACGCCCTGATCGGCGCCGTGATGCTCGCCTTCGTGCTGGCACTCGTAACCCGGCGTGCCCGCAACAACGACCAGAAACTCGTGCCCATTGGCCGCTGGTTTCTCCTGGCCGCCGCCGGCTTTTTGCTGCCCATGTGGGTTATATCTCGCTGGGTGGGCCCCGAACTTCCCACGATGGGGGGCGCCCTCATCGGCGGAGCCATCTTCGTCATCGCCCTCCACGTCGCCCGGCGTTTCAAACGACGCGACGACGACTCCAAGACAACCTCCAGCTCCGACGCCGAAGCGACAGATGACGACCACATGGCCCTGTGGCGCGCCGTATCACCCTATGCCGTGGTCATCACCATTATTCTGATAACCCGGCTCGTCGAGCCGGTTCAGTCGTCATTGATGGCCATCGAGATTCAATGGACCCTCTGGGAGCTCTTCGAGGGCCAATTTCGCCCCCTTTATCACCCGGGCACTATATTGGTACTCGGCGCCTTCTGCGGAGCCTGGCTGCAGGGCGCATCGCGCCAGACCACAGCCGAAGCGACACGGGCGGCGCTGAAGATGCTCGTCCCCGTCACCATTGCCCTGGTCGCCATGCTGACCATCTCCCGCCTCATGGTGCACACGACCATGATCGACGTGCTCGCCGAAGCGGCGGCCCTGACAACCGGCCCGTTTTGGCCCATGGTGGCTCCCGTAGTCGGTGTGCTCGGCACTTTCGTCACCGGTTCGGCAACGGCCTCCAATATCCTGTTTACCGACTTTCAGATCGCCACGGCGGACCGGCTCAATTTCGATGAACTCCGGCTTATCGGCGCCCAGGGATTCGGCGCCGCCGTCGGCAATATCATCTGCCCCCATAATGTCATCGCCGGCTGCGCCACCGTCGGCATCGCCGGCCGCGAGGGCGAAGTCCTGCGCCGAACACTCGGCGCATGCCTACTCTACGTAGCCCTCGGCGGCATCCTCGTATGGTTTTTAATCTAATAACCTGCCAATGGTTTTGCTCTACCCAAGGAGAGTATGATGAAGATCGCAATGTTCAGCACCAAGGGCTATGACCGCACCTTTTTCGACGCCATCAACGAGGAGGCCGGCCACGAGATCACCTATTTCGAAAGCCGCCTGACCGCCGAAACATCGTCGCTCGTCGAGGGATTCGGCGCCGTATGCCCCTTCGTCAATGACCAGGTCGATGCCTCGGTGCTGCAAACACTCGCCGATCATGGCGTCGAATTGGTGGCCCTTCGCTCCGCCGGATTCAATCACGTCGACCTCCACGCCGCCGCCGATCTGGGCATCACGGTCGCCCGCGTTCCCGCCTACTCACCCCACGCCGTTGCGGAGCATACTCTGGCGCTGATTTTGGGCCTAAATCGCCAGACCCACCGCGCCCACAACCGGGTCCGTGAGCGCAATTTCTCCCTCGACGGATTGCTCGGCTTCGACGTCCACCAAAAGACGGTGGGCATCATCGGAACCGGCAAGATCGGCACCGTCTTCGCCGAACTCATGGCCGGATTCGGCTGCACATTACTGGCCCACGACCCCTATCCCGACGACGAATGTCGCGATCTTGGTGTCGAATATGTCCGCCGCGACGCACTCTTCGAAAAATCCCATATCATCAGCCTGCACTGCCCCCTCACACCCGAGACGCATCATCTCATCGACGACGACGCCATCGCCCGCATGAAGCGCGGCGTCATGATCATCAACACCAGCCGCGGCGCCCTCATCGACACCCGGGCCGCCATCGAGGGGCTCAAATCGGAGCATATTGGATACCTTGGCCTCGACGTCTACGAGGAGGAAGCGGACCTCTTCTTCGAAGATCTCTCCGACCGGGTCATCCAGGACGACGTCTTCGCACGCCTGTTGACCTTTCCGAACGTACTCATCACCGGCCATCAGGGATTTTTTACACGGGAGGCTCTCACCAATATCGCTGAGACAACATTGGCGAACATCACCGCCTACGAATCCGGCACGGGCAATCTGCACCGCGTGGTACCCGAAGAAGTGGCGGCTCCGTAAACAGGAGTTTCAGCTCGATGACGGAAATCGATCGATTCACTCCACGGGGCGCTTTCGGGATCGGAGCGCGTCCTGCCACTTTCAATTGCGCGACATCGCCGGCGGCTTCATCGACTCCCTTCGACGCCCGTCGGGGTAGATGTACACAGTGCGCCGGTCCGGAAACACGACCGCCACGCTCCGCCCCTTATCCGCGGCGTAGGACTCTGCATTTTGAAGCGCACGCGAGGTTCGCCCACCGCCTGGACCATTGTCACCATCTTCGTCCATAATCGATGATGCCCCGACTCTTCCATAGATGGCCGGCATATATCGCTCGACAAATAGGGGTCGCTCTTCCAGCCGGTCGTAATGGGCGTATTCCGCGCGGAGCGCTTCCCGCGACCGCTTCAACGGAAGGTCGACCACCTCGCAGATTCGCCGGAGCTCCTCGTCTCTTAAAAACCGCACCTCCCCGGACTCCACCGACTCGAAGCGCTCTCGGTACTTCTCCACCGGCTCCAACTCGGCATTGGCCACCAACTCCCGCACCGTCAGCCCCGCCCGCTCGCGGTGATCGCGCACCAGCGCCCCCAGCACCAGAGGCGGACCCGCCTCCAGCCTTCGCCGCTCCCGCTTGTCGATTTCAGCGGCCAACGCATCCAGATCGCCCCCCACTATCCGACCCAACCGACGCAACCGATCCACATCGGGAATCACATCGCCACCGGCCTCGATTTTCTCGAGCCACCCGACACCGTCCGCGGCCCTGTCGAGCCCCAACTCCCGCACGACATCCATCCGGCTCAGCCCCGCCTCCTTGCGCGCGGCCTCCAGGCGTTTTCCCAACCAGATTGCATCCTCTTCGTGTAGTCGTTCCAACATATCGTCCTCCATGGTGGTGAGCCAAAATTGCCTCACTCCAGGCATTGCCACCGCTCCCATCCTCCGGCCGGTTGGCAGCGCATCACAGGGCCCTTCCCTCCGCGCTTCTGCATGAAGTCGACCTCTATTATATACACCTCCCATCGCCACCACAACACTTAAAATGATCGTAATGCCATCAATAAGTCTCGATATCCCTCTACATTTCACCGCCATGGCACCCAGTCACCTTGCTC
>SKPJ01000219.1 GCA_007119595.1 Myxococcales bacterium | reverse complement strand
TTTACCAACTACTACGCCCCCCTGATTTTGTTGCGTGCCCGGCTCTTAGACCTCGAAGAGCTACTTCATATTCGAAATCGTAGCCTTCGTCGCTATGGATTGTCCCCGGTTCGCGATGCGACCAACGAAGAGATCTCTCAGTCCTTTTGGTCCGATCAGGCAACCCTTGGAGATTTGGCTTATACGCGTGGCGAAGCGCTGGCGAAAAGATGGGATACGAAGATCAAATTGGCGCACGACGGACAGGCATCCCTCGATGATTTGATGCTGCTTTTGTTGGAAGAAGCGCGAAGCGAAGGCACCCGGGTCTCGGGGGACGTCGTCGCTCGTCTCGTCGAGCGCTTGTACTCACAGGGGCCTGCGGAGGTAGAGCGGTTTATCGAGGCGGGCGGCTACATTGCTCCTCATCGCGATGCCCACGGTCCATGCGCCGAACTCGGCGAGACTGTCGAAGCCGAGATTTTTGACCTGGGCTTCGACGGCCAACGCACCGTCGCGTCCGGGGTCATGACAGCCGTCGATGCCGACGGACCTGCGTACCGGGCAGGACTGCGAGAGGGACAAGGCGTGGTGTCCATCGATGCCCGTCATCCCCGGGGAGACGAGATATTCGAGGCCACAGTGGTGGTGGATGACGCGGGTGAAGAGCGGAAAATTCGCTATCTGCCTACCCGGGGAACGCGCAAGGTTGAACTCTATGTCCTCGACGAGGAGCGATACCGAGAAGATCCTGCGGAGTGTCTGGAGTGGTTCGGCCTCTGATAATAAACCGCGATCGTCACCAGTTACACCTTGTGTGTATAGCGAAGGAGGGACCGACAGTAGAAGGAGAGGCCGATATGATTCTCTCGGTGTGTTGATTAGGCGAAGCCGTATTTGCTTACCCTGGAAGTGACTCAACATGCCGTCAATCCCATCCCCCCAACCGCCGGATTCAAATGCTTGAAGCGCCTTTGCGCGCCTCGACTTCGGTTTTGTTGTTTCTCGTTGCTCCCTAGAGTCTTTGTGGATTATCTTCTGCTTTGGCAGCACAAACCTATGGAGAGTCATACGGAGAAAATCTTATGAAAAAGCGGTGGGCGAAAGTAGCGGTGTTGCTGATGTTGGTGGGGCCGTTGGCGTTGATGGTCGCCTGTGGAGACGACGACAGTGGTGAGAATGGTAGTCCCGGAGAAAATGGTATTACCGGAGAAAATGGTGATCCCGGAGGAAATAGTGATCCCGGAGGAAATGGTGATCCCGGAGGCACGGAGTCGATACCGGAACAAAATTTTTTTGATGAGGATGAGTGGAACTACTACGTCGCGGAGATCGAGAGCGAGGCGGAAGTCATCACCCGGACCTGGGGCTACAGCGAAGACGGAACGCGCGGTGGTGGTGGCACAGGAACCATCAGAAGCGATCATGGCCGCGCATTCGGCACAGGGCGCAGCATCGAGGATTTTCCCAGTTTTGCCTTCGCCGCCTGGCTCACCGAAGGCAGTGGACCAGCGACTCTGATGCTGTACAAGGGACATGAACTCGCCGACGAGGTGACGTTGTCCGAAGTCGGAGAGCGAGATCTCTTGGTGGGCGGTCAGGTCGTGGCCCATAGTCACACCGATCCCGTTGCCGTCTCCGGCGAACCCGACTCGGGAGAGTTCATCGGCTCTTTCTCGGGATTGGGATATAATATGGAATTGCAAGGCGACGTCATGTTTGGACCGGGGTCCAATTCGCTCGAGATGGATGTGGATAGCGCCACTGTTGACGGCTCCACGGTGAATGCAGCCGCTCGTTTGCGATTTAACTGGAATGGCGATCTCGCTGCTGGCACCTATTCCAGCGAGGACGAAGAGGACACCTCCGGTCTGAGTATGTCTCGGGGACACATCCGGTGGGGAGATTCCAGCATGGAGCGAATCGACATCGAATATTGCGAGGTGCTCCTGGAGGTGACCACCCCCTGTGACTTTGACAATAATTGTGCCGGCGAGGCGACGGTGACGAATTGCCGGGCCGATAAAAGAGACCTCGACGATACTTTTCCCATCACGGCGGGCTTCGCCGACATCTCCTTTCGCTTCAACCCCACCGCTCCCTGAGCACCATTTAGCTCTGGTGAAGATGGTCGCAGGAGAACGGGATGGCGTGCTTCTATCGGTTGGGTTTTTAGCGCCGAGAATAACTGACTGGGAGAATTACGGACCACAATAACTGACCACAATAACTGAGCGAGGGAAGCCCAACAGCCAGTAATGACGGGATATAATGGTGATAACGGATCACCTGAAAGGGGAGTTTTCAGCGCGTTCGGTGGTTTTTCTCTAAACAGCCCCTTTTTGCCACAGCCTCAAAGCAATGTGGTATTCGCTAAGGCTCCCGGGAGGTACGGGGAGTACGTCTGGACAACAAAAACAGTCCGACGACTATGAGGGGGGCGAGACCTCCTCCGGGGGATTGCGAGCAGGCACAGCTCGACGTTTCCTGCGCATAGCCCGCATCTGGACTGTGTTGTCCCGCATCGGAGGCGCCAGGGACGGTGTCGTGTCTCGTGGTGGGAGAGCCCCCACTTGCGTCGGCTGTCCCAGCTTCCTCGCTCTCCTCTCCGCCGGCTATCCCAACTTCTTCTCCAACGTCCTCGCTTTCCTCTCCCCCCACGTCCATTGGGGCTACTCCCGTGTCGACTCCTGTATCGGCTTCCGGCGGCTCTTCGTCGGGGGGCTCTGAGGGCGGAGCCACGCCGCCGAGTCGCAGCGTGGAGTAGTAGCGCACAACGTCCCAGCCGGCGCTATTCGTCAGTGCGGGGCCGTTGTAGCTGGAGCCGAATCCATCGCCTGTGGACGGCCAGCAGCGAACGCCCCCGACCCCTCGCGCGCAGAGATCGGCTCGGCCGTCGCCGGTGATATCGGCGAGGCGAATGGTGCGAAAATAGCGCTCGTCGTGCCACCCCTCATCGTCGGCCAAGATGGTGGTGGTGAAGCTGTCGCCGAAGCCATCTCCGGTCCAGAGCCAGCAACGAAATCCGGCAGCGGCCCGGGCGCATACGTCCTGTGTGCCGTCGCCGGTGACGTCGGCGATGCGGATCGTCGAGTAAAAGCGGTAGCGTCCCCAGCCGTTGTCGTCGCTGAGTGCCGGAATTTCGTGGGCCGGGCCGAAGCCATCGCCTGTAGAGAGGTGGCAGCGATAGCCCGTGGCGCTACGTGCGCAGATATCGGCGCGGCCATCACCGTCGATATCGGCGAGACGAATGGTGCTCCAGTACTGGAAGTCATCCCAGCCCGAGGCGTTGCTCCAGGCCGGGCCGTCAAAGCTGGGAGCGAAGCCATCGCCTGTAGATGGCCAGCAGCGAATCCCTCCGCCTCCGCGGGCACAGAGATCGGCTCGACCATCGCCGGTGACGTCGCCCATGCGAATCGTCCCGTAGTGAAAGATGTGCTGCCATCCGCTGCCGTCGGCCAGACCGGGACCGATGATGGCTTCGCCAACCCCATCTCCCGTGGAAGGCCAGCAGCGAAAATCATTGCTCGTGCGCACGCAAAAATCGTCACGTCCGTCGCCGGTGACGTCGGCCAGGCGGATCGTGCTGTAGAATCGATGCTGTGCAAAGCCGTTTCCGTTGGTCAGTGGCGGTCCCGGAATCGGGGAGCTGAATCCGTCTCCCGTGGAGGGCCAGCAGCGATAGCCGCCGTTTGCTCGCGCGCAGATATCAGTGCGTCCATCGCCGGTGACGTCGCCCATGCGAATGGTGCTGTAGTTGGTCCGATTCCCCCAGCCGTTGTCATCGGAGAGGCTCGGCCCGTCGATCTGCGGGCCAAATCCTTCGCCCGTTCCCTTATAGCAACGCATTCCGGCAGCGCCGCGAATGCACATATCGGCGATTCCGTCGCCGTCGATATCGATGAATCGATCCTCTTCGTAGACGTGGATCTGATGGAGGGTATCGTCGAAGACGGGATCACAGGCGCCGGCAGGGCCCTGTCCGGAGGCGATGACGGCGAGGTGATTGGCCACGGTTCGCTGGCTTCCATCGGAGGGCTGATTGACCAATCCCTGGCCCCGAACCCACATCGTGGACGAGCCGCCACCATCGAGGTTGACCGCATTATAAGCGCCGAGGTTACGCATCAGGGTCGCCAACTCGG
>SKPJ01000350.1 GCA_007119595.1 Myxococcales bacterium | reverse complement strand
TAGTCAACTCCGTTCAGAACACTGCATCGAACTTCAGATGAGCGACGGAACCCATATCACGGGCGACGCGCTCGTCCTGGCCACTGGATTCGATCCACCCAGACCCGACCAGAGCTGGCTTGCCGACGCGATTGAGGAGCTCGATCTGGCGTGTGCCAACTGTGGGTTTCCCATCGTCGACGAGGCTCTTCAATGGACCTCGGGACTCCATGTCAGTGGACCGCTGGCCGAACTCGAGCTGGGACCGGCCGCCCCGAACATCGCCGGCGCCCGCATGACGTCGCGCAGATTGGCTGCCCTGGCCACAAATTGAGTCACTTTCTTTCAACTTTTTTGACACCAACACCACGGTTTTCAACCGCTATAAGGAGTACATCGATGCAACCTGTGCAAAAAATCCAAGAACGATTGCCCGTCACCGTCCTCTCCGGCTTTTTGGGCGCCGGTAAGACCACATTGCTCAACCAGATCCTAAAAAACCAGCAGGGCAAACGGGTCGCCGTCATTGTCAACGATATGGGAGAGGTCAATGTGGACGCCGAATTTGTGCGCCAACAGGGCGACTCGGCACTGCGCGAGGTCGACGAAGAACTCGTGGAGATGACCAATGGCTGCATTTGCTGCACCTTGCGCGAAGACCTCCTCGTCGAAGTGGCGCGATTGGCTAAAGAAGGACATTTCGACTATCTGCTCATCGAATCCTCGGGCATCAGCGAGCCCATGCCGGTGGCGGCCACCTTTTTATTCGAAGACGAAGAGGGACAGAGTTTAAGCGAAGTCGCCGAACTCGACACCATGGTCACCCTGGTCGACGCCCTGAACTTCGAGAATGACTTCGAATCCACCGACGACCTCGCCGAACGGGAGTTGGCTGTCGACGACGAAGATATGCGAACGCTGACCGACTTATTGATGGACCAGATCGAATTTGCAGACGTCATTTTGGTCACCAAGACCGACGTCGTCGACGACGATCAGGCCGACCGGTTGATGGCGATGATGAAAAAACTCAACACCACCGCCGAAGTCATTCCCATCGCCCACGGTGATGTCGATCTCGACGCCGTTCTGGGGACCGGTCTTTTCGACTTTGAGAAGGCCTCCCGAGCTCCGGGATGGATCCGCGAACTCAACGGCGAGCACACCCCCGAAACCGAGGAATACGGCATCAGCAGTTTTGTCTATCGCGCCCGGCGCCCCTTTCACCCAAAGCGGTTGTGGGATGTCATCTCCACCGGTTGGGACGGCGTATTGCGCGCCAAGGGCGTCGTCTGGCTGGCGAGCCGTTACGACCTCGTCGGCATGTGGTCACAGGCCGGCATGTCGATTAGCTTCGACCCCGGCGGTATGTGGTACGCTGCCGTTCCAAAAGAGGAGTGGCCCGACGATCCGGAAACCCAGCAGTGGATCGCGAGCGCATGGCATGAGGATGTTGGCGATCGCCGCCAGGAGTTGGTTTTTATCGGGATCGATCATGATCCGGAGACCATGCGCGAAGCCCTCG
Source organism: Myxococcales bacterium (assembly GCA_007119595.1). Taxonomy (GTDB): domain Bacteria; phylum Myxococcota_A; class Bradymonadia; order Bradymonadales; family Bradymonadaceae; genus SLJM01. The sequence continues at coordinate 12,799 of SKPJ01000350.1, read as the reverse complement.
GTTTTTGTCTATTAACCGACGACGAAATGGCCGCCGGTGAAGAGGCATGGCGACAATACGAAGACTGCTTTCCCGACTGGCAATTGTCCCGATAAATGGGGTGGTCGGAGTACCCCAACCGTCACAAACACTCACGAAAACCAACGGTCCCCACTGGTTGTCGGGTGGAATATGATGTTCGTCTCTCGGCCAGACAATCTGCGGACGAGCTCTACGATCCGGTATAAAAAGCGGCGGTGCGTTCTGCTGCTTCGCGGGCCTTCGTCTCGTCCTCGCCGGCGGCGATATGTGCATCGCCCCAGCGTCGACTGCAGTCGGTGTAGAATTGCTTTCCCTCCTCGGAGGTCATCCAGGCCATGACTTCTTGAGGATCGACTGACTGGCCGGTGCGCAAATATTCGGCAAGGCCACCGATGGCCCCATCCCAGCCAACGCCGGTGGCGCCGGGCCCGTATTGCTCCCAGTGCTCGTCGATGGGAACGATATGCTCCAACTCCAACCGGGTTTGGCCCTCGTCCACAGACTTGAGGCGGACCTCGATCCTACTCACAGTTCCCCCGAATTCCCAGGTGGCAGCAAACCCATTTGGCGGATCGCACGCCTCGATCGTGCCACCGGCGTTGCCTTCGAGTTGGAATTGCCCCTCCAATTCCAGGTCTCCCGAAATCGGGAGAAACCATTGCGGGATACGCTCTGCATTCGTGCAGGTTTCCCAGACGTCCGCGATTTCTTCTCTCAACGTCTGAGCGATCATCACGGTTGCCGCTTCTTCTTCGTCGAGTAGGCCACGGCCCACCTTTCTATCGACGGCCTCGATCTGCTCGCTGATATCAAACATTGATTCTCTCCATGATCAGGTTTAGCCCGAGTTTCCAGATGGGGACTCGTCAGGTCGGCGGATGCAATGGCAGGTCAAACTACTACATATATATAGAGCACTCGATATTCCAGGCGAATGTGCGAATTCCGCGAGCGAGATGATGTCCGCCTATCGGGCGGATGATCTCTGTCTCGTACCTCTTTGCCGGCTTCAATATCTTAGAATTCGCTCCAGGTCGCCGCTCTGTGGGGCCAGGCTCCAGAACTCCATTCGATTCAACGAACGAGGGATAAAGAGCCAGCATTGATCGCCTGCGGTGTAGGCAGTTTGGATGGAATTGTGGATGCCGCCTAAGCTGTCTCGGGTCCAGCGCGGTTTGCCGTTGGCGTCGAGGCCGGAGTAGAGGCGATCCCCGTCGCCGAAAGCGGTGGTGTAGTGTTCGACGACTGGTCCGCAAGTGGCGCAACCGCAGCGAGAGGGGATCAACTTCGTTGGTCGGTGCAGGGACTTCTCCAAGCCCTCCTCTGGAGGAATACCCATTATTGCGGACTTCAATGCCTTCTCGAGAGCCTCCGTTGAGTCATCCATCAAAGAATGAGGATGCACCACCTGGGCATTGTGGGTCGATTGGATATGGCCAAAATCGAGCTTTCGTCGGGAGCCATCCCGCAATTCAATAGCAACGGCCGTTCCGTCGACGGAGTCGACGCGAAAGGAATCCCGTTCATCGAATTCGTCGGCCACGGAGTACAAAACTTCTCCCGAGAAGGCATCGAGGAGGACCAAATTGTGGTCTTTCTGCACTTTGAGCAGTCCCTGGGACAAAATCTCATTTTCGCAATTGGTCCCGCGCTGGCGATATGCGTCGTGGCGCTTTCCTTCTGAGGTGAGAATGTCGAAGCCGCAGGAAAATTCTCGCAACAGACGGGTCTCTGATTCCGATTCCACCAGGTAGATTTCGTCGATCTGGTAATTCACTGACAGGGCCCCGATATGGACGATGAAAATGAACACTGCCAAGGCTGCGATATGGGTATAGAGCTCTGCCTTGCTGATTGCATCGTAGTCCTCTTCCAATACGAGTAGGCCAGGGAGGGGGATAACTCTAATCTGCTTGACCAAATACTGGTCGATCATCATGAAGGCTGAGGTTATCAGCATGTATGGCACCCACAGAAAGAATAAAGGGGCGAGGCCTAGAAAATAGCTGCCGAGTTGTGCCGGGCTCGTCGTAAAGAGGGTCAGTGTCTCGGGCACGAGCCAGGGAATGGTATGCATGACACCGAATATGAGCGCTGCCACCGCAACGGCAGCGATGAGTAGGGGAGCCTGCGATGCCCATCGGTGGGCGTTCTTGACAGCCGATGAGAATGCGCTCCGGGCGGATTCGAAGGCGGCCGCGTCCTCCGAGCTAGTATTCGAGCTTGTAGGATGCCGATTTCCCGCCGTTGGGTCGGCCCGTCGGGACGGGCTTCGAATCCTCTCGCTGGTGTCCCGGAGATTCTGTGAGAGCTGAATACTCGGTGGGGTCTCAATTCGCGGCGTTGGGTCGGCCCGTCGGGGTGGGTTTCGAATATCCTCGATGGCGGCCCGCAGAGCTTGGGGGGTCTGTAGGCGATCGTCGGCGTGGGCCTCCAATAACGCTTCGATGAGCTCGCCGATTGGCTCACTCAAAGTCACCTCCTGTCGCCACTGCCCGGGCTGATGATGTTCGATGAGGTGGTGGGCCTGTCGGCCGGCGAGAAGTGCCAGTGCCGTTGCACCCAGGCCGTAATAGTCACTGGCAGCAGTAGCCCGTCCCACGAGTTGTTCCGGCGCCATATAACCAAGGGTTCCGGCGACTGTAGAACCCCCATTAGTGGCCTCTATGGTGGCCCGGATAGAGCCAAAGTCGATGAGTACGTAGCTGCCGTCGGACCGCCGCATCAGGTTGGAGGGCTTTATGTCGCGGTGAATGACCGGCGGCCTTCGACTCTGCAGATGCTCCAGGATGTCCGCCATCTCCTCGAGAAAGCGCAACACCTCGTCCTCGTCGGTTCGCTCCCCCGCTCGTAGTACGTCGCCATCGATGAATTCCTGGACCAGGTAGGCGCTGACGAAGCGGTCCTCCTCGATGACGAAGCGATCGATGTAGTCGGGAATCCCCGGGTGGTCGAGAGAGGCAAGGGCGTCGGCTTCCCGGTCGAACAGTTCGAGTTGCTTTAGGTCGGTTAGCCGCCGAAAACTAAGCTCCTTGATCGCCACCACCGCACCATCGTTATCGTCCTCAGCACGCCAGGTATAGCCCGAGGCACCGTGGCCCAGCATCTCGCAGAGCCACCACCGATCGTGCAGCAAGAGGGGACGCTGGCAATGCTCACAAGAAGTGGTTTCGTCGCCGGCTTGTGCCGGCGATTGACGGTGGCAGGAGGGACAGAAGACGGTGCTCATCGGCAAAACCTCCCAAAGGGGTAGTCCTTCTAATTTCGACCGGCAGTCTAGTGGCCGGTGGACGCTCCGACAATTGAAAGGTTTTGAGACGTTCGGGGCCCGTATCCATTACAGTGGTGCCACTTATGGTACATCATTCAGCTTGGAACTTAGCCCATGAACAAAACAAAAGAAGCAGACCTCCTCCCGTAGCGCTGACCGCGATGTCGGTGAAGAGGCCTGGCGACAATACGAAGATTGCTTCCCGGATTGGGATTTCTCAGGTTGAGGCGGTGCTGCGAACTAGAGGGCATCCGGATGCCCTCGAACGAGCTTCAATCGTAGTCATGATCATCCCAATACGGCTCTTCGGTGCGATGCTCCCCCAGGTGTTGTCGGATATTGTAGGCGAGCTGCGGGACGTTTCGATTGAGCACCCAGCGGATGAGAAAGGTCGGGATGCGAGAGCCCAGATTGACGCTGAAGACGTGTTGGGCCACCGTGTGCTCTTGGTCGTTGCCGTAGGGAGTGAGGATCCAACGGCCGAATATCTCCTCCATATTTCCCGTCCCCTCCAGGTATTCGTATTCGTAGACGAAGTTCCTCGCTCCATTGAGCTCTCGGACCTCGTATTCAACTTGAAAATGGCCGTGTCGGTCGCGGGCTGGAAACGGCGTTACCGTCTTTCCGCTGCAGACCATGGAGTTGTCGCTGATGCGGCGCACCAACATGGTATCGACGATATTCTCCTGCCACTTGCTGTACTCCCAGCAGCGGGCCAGGATGGGGACGACCTCGTCGAGCGGATCCTGCACCAATGCCACGGCCCAACCGGTGACTATGTCATCCTCACGCTCGAGCTCGATGAGGATCTCGCCGCTCCGAAGTTTCTGGGTCTGCTCGTCGCTAAGCTCCGGAACAGATGGCAACGGCTGGGAGAAGGCGCTCGCGCCGAAGAGCAGCACAGCGAGTAGCGTCCCCCAGCCAATCAGAACTCGAGCGCTCCACGGAAGCGAATTTCGCAATCGATCTGTGCACATCAATCAAATCTCCGGTGCGGCCATTGACCATCGTCGTCACGCCGCAGATCTATAACGATTCTTCATCGCAGGATAGAGATACTCACCCATCGCCTCAAGAGATAGTTGCGCTTGTCGACCATCTTACGCCCGCGTGCGACCGGAGAGGTTGGTTTGCTCAAAACTCTGCGCGGCAACATTCTGGCAGTCATTCTATTTGAGGCACCTTAAACGGCGGCGCGAAAGACAATTTGCGGGGTGCCTTCGTTGCGGCTTAGGGGGATTTCGAAATCTCGGAAATGAATCCCCGCAGTCCAACGACGGTACGAGCTGTTCAACCCTCAAATTGTAGTTGAGACCCTCAAATAGACGGAGGTTGGTCGACCTCGTCGGTACTTTCACGGCATCCGAACTCCGACCGTTAGAGATTCTCCCCCCGTCATTTTTACTCCGAATCCCTCTTGCCGTCATCGACTCCTCAATGTCTACTCCCCGATGGGAGAGTTCTGCGAGCAAAGCGAGTGGTGAGGGGCCATCGGATAGGCTCTACTTCCACAGTTCGGTTTGCCAGGCCAATCCAGCGGTTAATGTGGGCCCGGCCAGTTGATCTACACCGGCCACTGGAAGCTGGGCGTTGCCCGAGATGGCTAGCCCCGTAAGCGAAGGAGGCAGCCAACGCCCGACGGAGACATAGGTACCCAGCCCCAGGCTGTGAATCTCTCGTCTTTCCCGGGGTTCCGGAGATCCACTCAGGGACTGACCTTCGGAGGTCTGGGCCAGCGTGGACCTCCAGGACAGGCTCAACCAGGTATTGGACAGGGGTTCTCCGGCGACTTCGGCCAACAGGACGAATTCGTTGCCCGGTTTGAGCTGAAATTCCACTGCTCCCACCTCCTGTGTGACCGGGGCTCGGTAGCGAAATTTCATCCCTCCTGTCAGATGAACTCCCACCTCGCTGCTCCAGGTCGTGACCTGACCCAGGGCGACGTCGAGTTGCCCCTCGCTCAAGGGAACCGTGAGTACTTCAAAGCTGGTCTCGGAGAGGGGAATTTTGAGTTCCGTGACCACCCGAGAGCTCACCGAAGCGTCGTCGGGGGTAATTCGCCAGCCACCGTGGAGCCACAGATCGCCGACCCCGGTATTTTCTACTTCTCCGGACTCCAGGGTGAGCACCGAGCGCTGCCGAAGGGGAAGATATCCACCGACATCGAGGCGATTGGTGACCCCGAGGCTCGTGGTCAGTGCGATATTCTGGGCCACAAACGTCCCTCCCCGCTCATCGATACTGATCGGGAGCCGGTCGCCTACCTCGCGTCCCCCGTCATAGGTGAGGTCCCCCTGTCCGTAGGGACCGGCGAAGCGCTCATCGGAGGACCAGTGGGAGACCGAGATCTGCGACCACAGCTGTCCCGGTGGACGGGAGAACCCGGTTTCCGCAGCGGCCTCCAGGTGAAAACAGATGGTCAACAACCCCACCGCTGCAGCGAGAATTGGCGTCGCGAATAGAAAGCGTCTCATGGGGCGACTTCACCGCTGAAGATCAGTGTGGTCTCTCCCGGGTCCCGTCGAAAGGGCTGGGTGAATTGATGCTCCGCATCAAAGACTACGATCAAGGACATTTCGTCGAGTTCATCATGGATCACCACTCGGTCGCCGACGTCCTCCATCGCCGGCCAGGGCCAGGCTCTCGAGGTCTGTGGACCGTCGATGGCGAGCAGGAGATCTTTGGCTTCGTATTCGTCACCGAATTCCAGTGACGGGGGAACGACCCAGAAGTCGTGATTCGTCTCGAAATCTCCATAGGGATATTGCGTATAGTTGCGATCATATCCCGTGTCATCGCTGGCCACCAGAGAGTCGGGGTACAACTCTTTCCAGCGAGCCCAGGTCATCTCTACGACGGGCAAAACCTCCAGTTTTTCTCCTGCTTTTGGTCCCTTGATGCCGGCGTTCATCATCTGATTCCAATACGTGGGATCCTCGGTATCTCGCTCCCACATGGTGAGGTTTGAATTGTATAGACGTCCCGAGACGAAGGGGACGAATTCGCCCCACGATTGCTCGGTGGGGTAGACGATGCCGGAGGCCGTCAGAGGGCAAAAGGTAACACTGAACTCCACGTCGCCGATCTGGTCGGTGTGGATCTCGTGCCACCAGCCGAGATTATGGGGATAGGCCCGAGACTCTTCGCCCACGGTGACCCCCAGTACTTTGTCGCGGTCGCGGAGATAGGAGATCTCATCGACGGGCACCATCTTCGCCGGTTGCGGTCGATTCCATCGTCCCAGATGGTCCAGGGCCGGAATCCCATCGGGCGGTGGACCACCGGAGCGTATATCACTGCACGGCACCTCGCAGTCGCCCGAAGCGTCGGGAGAGGGACCCGGTTGTTCGTTGGTCCCTTCGGGCCAAAGAGTCGCCCCCGGGCGGGTGCCGGACCAGGAAAACCACATGCCGATAAAGGAGGGCACTGCCTCCAAACGCGCGCCCTCACAGGGGCCCTCAAATGCCTCGCCGCGCAAATTCCACAGGGAGTTGGTCTGCTGGTCTTGGACGATAAATTCCCCGGTGCTCGGGATATAGGGGGCTTCTACCGTACGGGGACCACAGAGGGCATCGAGGTCGCCGAGTTCCTCGTCGTTGTTTGGGGTGGTGTCAGAGGAGTCCGACTCGTCGTCGGAGTCCGAGTCGCTGTCACTGGCATTCGAATCGCTGTCGTCGGAGTCCGAGTCGTCGGAGTCCGAGTTTGGGGCGTTGGAGTCCGGATCGTCGATATTCGCTCCGACGGTCGTCGGGGCATCGTCGAAATCTCGTTGTTCCTCTGCCTGCTCGCTATTCGGTGGGGTTTCTTCTTCCGAGCCACAGGAAGCCGAAGTGAAGAATAGACAGGTTACAAGCAGTATTCGTAGGGACATCTTATTACCTTCGGCAAAAAAAATGGGTGCGCTCCAGCCAATCGACACTTGTCTATGGATGTAGTGGATAGAAATTCGAAATTGTTACAGAGTCCCCTTTTATGCTCCGGGTTCGCCCGATCATTGAGATCTGAGCGGGATGACTTCCGGGTCGGCCAATAGCGCCGAAGTTTGCATTGCGGTGCAATGACCACTATCAGATGAAGGGGTACATCAGATCTATTTTTTTGAGGTCATCATGGTTTCTCCGCGCATTCGTCCACTAGTTGTCGCGCTTTTTATTGCCTGCTTCGCCGTTGCATGTAGCGACGATGCGTCGGAACAATCGAATCAAAATCAACATCAACACCAGGACGTCGGTGCCGACGTCGTCGATGACGTCGCCACCGAGGATGTCGGCGATGACGAGTCCGACGATATCGGCAGCATCGACGCCGGTGATGCCGATGATGATACCGGTGATGATGTCGACGAAGAGGAAGATGCCGGTCCGGTTACCGATACCGATGCTGACACTGACGCCGATCAGGGGGAGGAGGTTGTCTACGACCTGCCTCTTGATGACTTTGTGGCCGATGACAGTGGTTTTTCCTACGACGTGGTGTGGAGCGAAGAATCGGGGGGCATCACGACCTCGGTGCTCGACGTCACCTCTCAACACTGGCGAAGTGAAGATGAGGTCAATCTCACCGAGTGGAGCCACGACGTGTATCTGGCGGTGCCCAACAACGCCGATACCAACACCGTCCTGGTGACCATCGTCGGCGGAAGCCACACCAGCCCTGTCCCGGAGCCCGGTGATGAGGCCATCGAGTTGATCGAGACGGTCGCCACTTTTGCTCAGACCCCGGTGGTCGGCGTCTCACAGATTCCCTTTCAGCCCTTGACGATATTTGGCGAGGGCGATGACATGCGAGAGGACGATCTGGTGGCTTCGAGCTGGCACAAAGTCCTGGAAACCGGCGACCCCACCTGGTCGGCCTACTTTCCGATGACCCGCGGAGTGGTTCGGGCTATGGATGCGGTGCAAGACTTTATGGAGGAGCAAGGCGAAGCGGTCGATGACTTCGTGGTCACCGGCTATTCCAAGCGCGGCGCCACGACCTATCTGGTGGCGGCCGTCGACGAGCGAGTGAGCGCCATGGCTCCCGGAGTCTTCGATTTTCTCAACTTCCGGCCCCAATCACATCATCACCTCGATGTCTACGGCGAGCCGGCTCCGGCGGTCAGTGATTATGCCGAATATGATCTACTCAATCGCGTCCACGACCCGGAGGCCGACATATTGGTCGAGACCAGCGATCCCTATGTCTATCGCGAGCGATATACGATGCCGAAGTTGATATTGCTCTCTCCGGGCGACCAGTTCTTTTTGCCCGACGCCATGCGGTATTATATCGATGATATTCCCGGTGAAACACTGGTCCGCTATCTGCCCAATACGGGACATTCACTGAGTCCCCCCGACGGCGATGCCATGGATTCCATCACGGCGTTGATGAGCTGGTATCACGCCATCATCAACGATCAGCCCCGCCCGGAACTCGATTGGACCCACGACGACGGTACCATCACTGTCTCGGCGAGCCCGGAGCCAAACCAGGTAAAACTCTGGACGGCCACCAACACTGAGGCTCGCAATTTCCGTATCGACGTCGTGGGCCCCATCTTTGAGTCCACCGACCTGGAGGCCGACGCCGATGGGACCTACAGCGCTACGGTCGACGACCCCAACGAGGGCTTTACGGCCTATCTCATCGAGGCCACCTTTGGCTCACAGGTGTACTCGACGCAAGTCTACGTAACTCCCGACGAATGAATTCCCCAACGGGGGGTGTCGACACGGGCATCAAAGTCTATTGTCCCCGGGTTATTGCCGGATCATATCTGCTACGGAAATGTCGAGGCATCCACATGCACTGAATTGCCCCACGATAAACGAAGCGATGATGAAGATACCGACGAAGTATAAACTGCCGACGGGATCGACGCGCTTATACATTGCGCTGGAACCGAAGGAGGCCGACGCTCCTCCACCTTCTTTGGATTTGCGTTTTCCACCCAGGGAGGAATTTAAGTCGACCAATCCGTCGATAACTCCCTTTTCCTTCTCGTTATCCGGAAGTACCGCACTGCAGTGGCAACATGTCGAAAAACTCGGCGGATTGCGCTGACCACATTCAGTGCATTCCATATGCAGACCTTTTGGTTGCAAGTTTATGGTTTTTAATACTACGCCTTGAGCACTCGTTGACGGTGCATCTGACGCGCCGAGGGTTCGCTGGATCATCTTGCCCAGCACACTCTCGACTTTGCAGCCTGCTGCCTTCAACTTCGGCTCAAGGCATTATACGAAATCATGACAATAGCATATGAGTAACCGCTGCACATACGGGAACGCATTGGACCGCACCGAGGGACATGATGTGACTGAAATTTGGCACCGGTGAGATGACGAATACTCCGCCCACATTACTGGCCGTCGACCTCGGCCTTCGATCCGGCATTGCCCTTTTCGACGCCACCGGAACCCTTCGGCGCTATCGATCGACGAATTTCGGCTCCCGCAGCCGCTTGAAAAAAGCGGTCTATCGACTCATTCGCGACGCCGGGCCACCAGAGTTGCTGGTGGTGGAGGGCTCGCGCGATCTGGCGTCCATCTGGCGAAAAGCGGCCGAAAAACAGGGGGTAGAGGTCATCGAGGTCAAGCCTGAGACGTGGCGGCGCGAACTTCTCGAGCCCCGGCGGCGTCGAAGCGGCACGGATGCCAAGCAAGCGGCCCAGGAGTTGGCTTGCGAGATCATCGACGAATGCGGCGGCGACGCGCCCACTTCCCTTCGCCATGATGCCGCCGAGGCCATCGCCATTGGCTATTGGGCCCTGCCGCGACTGAGACGATGAATGCCAGACGTTGGAGACCGACCGAGATTTGCGCGAAGGCTCACAAATCGGAGCCGAAACACATATCTCGGTCGGATTCTTGCCTTAAATCTCGTCGATGATGGCGTTGAGGGTCGCGCTGGGACGCATTTTGTCGGCGATGACCTCCGGATCGGGATGGTAATATCCACCCATTTCTACCGGTTGGCGCTGCACGGCGATCAGTTCTTCGTTGATCTTATCTTTGTTGCTCTCCAGGGCTTCGGCGACATCTGCAAAGCGCTCGGCCAGTTCTTGATCTTCATCCTGTTCGGCCAATGCTCGGGCCCAGTACAGGGTCAGGTAAAAATGGCTTCCCCGATTGTCGATCTTACCCACTTCACGGGCTGGCGACTTGTTGTTGAGCAGGTATTTGGTGGTCGCCTCGTCGAGGGCATCGGATAAGATCTGGGCCCGCTTTTTATCGAAGCTCTCCGCCAGATGCTCCAGCGATGCAGTGAGAGCCATAAACTCTCCCAGCGAATCCCAGCGCAGATAGTTGACCTCCCGAAATTGCTGGACGTGTTTGGGCGCCGAGCCGCCGGCGCCGGTCTCAAACAGCCCGCCGCCGTTCATCAAGGGGACGATGGACAGAACCCGGGCGCTCGTACCGACCTCCAGAATCGGAAAGAGATCGGTGAGATAGTCGCGCAATACATTGCCGGTCACGGAGATGGTGTCCTCCCCCTCTTTCATGCGCTGCAGCGAAAAGCGCATCGCCTCCACCGGAGCTTTGATGTGGGTCTCAATGCCTGACAGATCGTGATCGTCGAGATAGCGGTTGACCTTCTCGATGAGCCGGGCGTCGTGAGCCCGGTCTTCGTCGAGCCAGAAGACGGCCGGTGCACCGGTGGCTCGCGCTCGATTGATGGCCAATTTTACCCAGTCGCGAATGGGAGCGTCTTTGGTCTGGCACATCCGCCAGATATCTCCGGCGCCCACGTCGTGGCTGAGCAGTGTCGAACCGTCGGCGTCGACGACCCGAACGGTGCCGCTCGAGGCGATCTCGAAGGTCTTGTCATGGGAGCCGTATTCCTCGGCTTTTTTGGCCATCAGGCCCACGTTGGGGATGCTGCCGATGGTCGTTGGATCGAGGGCGCCGTGTTCTTTGCAGAATTCGATCAGCTCCTGGTAGATAGGCGCGTAGCTGCTGTCGGGGATGACGGCTTTGGCGGTCTGCTGTTCGCCGTCGGCGTTCCACAATTGACCGGAGTCGCGGATCATGACCGGCATGGAGGCGTCGATGATGAAATCGCTCGGCACATGCAGATTGGTGATCCCTTTGTCGGAATTGACCATCGCCACACCGGGACCCTCGTCGTAGATGGCCTGCACTGCTTTTTCGACGCGCTTTCGCTTTTCGTCGGAAAGCTCTTCAAGACGCCTCTCCACATCGCCGAATCCATTGCGCACATCGACCCCCAATTCGTCGAATAGGTCACCGAATTCGTCGAAGAGCTCCTCGTAATAGGCCTCCACGGCATATCCGAAGATGATGGGGTCGGAGACCTTCATCATGGTCGCTTTCATGTGCAGCGAAAATAAAATGTCGTTCTCGCGCGCATCGTCGACCTCATCGCGCAAAAAGCTCACCAGCGCTTCTCTGCTCATCACGGCGGCGTCGATGACCTCCCCTTCGAGAAGCGAAAGCTCCTCTTTGAGGACCGTCACCGAACCGTCGTCATCCACATGCTCGACGCGCACGGACGTGGCCTCGGGAACGGTGATGGACTCCTCGGTGTGGCGAAAATCGCCTTCGCTCATCGTCGCCACATGGGCCTGGGAGTCAGAAGACCACTCGCCCATGGGGGGAGGGTTTTGGCGGGCGTATTGCTTGACCGCTTTGGGTACTCGCCGATCGGAGTTGCCCTCGCGCAGCACCGGGTTGACGGCACTTCCCTTGACCCTGTCATAGCGCGCTTTGATGGCCTCTTCTTCTTCGGTTTCTGGTTCTTCGGGGTAGTCGGGAAGATCGAAACCCTGCTCTTGCAACTCCGCGATGGCGTCCGTCAACTGGGGGACGGAAGCGCTGATGCAGGGAAGCTTGATAATATTGGCGCCCGGTTGTGTGACCATCTCACCCAATTCGGCGAGATCGTCGCTGACCCGCTGGTCCTCCTCCAGAAAATCTGGAAAGACGGCCAGGATACGACCGGCCAATGAGATATCTCGGGTTTCCACATCGATCTTTGCCGAGGCCGCAAATGCCTGCAGGATCGGCAAAAATGATTGCGTCGCCAGAGCCGGAGCTTCGTCGGTGTGGGTATAAATAATTCGTGGAATTTCACTCATAGCTGACATTCCCGTTCGCAAAAATGGAGGTGAAGTGTCGGATGTATTGCGTGCATGTTCTGGCGTAGATACGCCACTTCGTCAACGCTCGCGTAAGACTCGGGTGTGCTCCAGCGCGAACGTCCCCGCTCTGCTTGTAGAAATAACGCAATCCCGCACGCTGCGATGCCCTCTAGAGCCTAGGGCTTCGTCATCTTAGTGCGATAGACGATCCCGGATTGCCCTGCGTTGAAGCGCGGTGCGCTGATCGTGGAGCACGGAGCGCTGAACGCGGGGCGTGAATTCGCTGAGCGCTGGGCGCTGCACACGAAAGATGCCGCTAAACCGCGCTGATGACGCTGGAGATGGCGGCGTTGGGGGGCTCGTTTCCACCGGCCGTGACACATCTGAACCATCTACTCTCGGTGGCTGACAGAAGAGTGCTA
>SKPJ01000332.1 GCA_007119595.1 Myxococcales bacterium | reverse complement strand
GTCCGCCTCATCGTTCACTTCAATATCACGGGCAGCGTAGAGGCCTATTATCAAGAAGCCGGCCGGGCCGGCCGCGACGGTAAAGAGGCCCTGTGTTTGCTATTGTACAACCGAAACGACCAACGGATTCACGAATTTTTCATCGAAAACTCCCATCCCACAAAAGAGCTGGTGGAGCGGGTCTGGAAGAAACTGCGCCACTACGGCACGGGAACCCACCAACTCGACGCCGAGCAGATCGCCGATCACCTCGACCGGGGCGGCAGCGATCGGGTCCACTCCTGGGCGGTGGAATCGGCACTTCGCCTATTGGAGCGCGGCGGTCACGTCGCCTTTGGTACTCGCAACGGAACGCCCTGGATCGATGTCGTCGACCAGGCCCGGCGGCGCGAACTCCGCGTCGACTGGGAGGCACTGCAAAAGCGCCGCAAGATCGACGAAAAGCACCTGCGCGATGTGGTGCGTTACGCCACGGGATCGACGTGCCGGCAGACCTATTTGGTGCGCTATTTTCAGAGCGCTGCAGAGGATATCGAAAGCTGCAACCACTGCGATGTCTGCTGTGGTCCGCCGGATTATGCACAGGGAAAACGGGGACGTGAAAAGATCACCGCCACCGACTCCCTGCAGGTGCTGGTTCAAAAATTGTTGAGCGGCGTCGCCCGCTGTCGAGGAGGCTGGGGCGCACACGCCGTAGCGGGCATGCTGCGGGGCTCGAAGGCAAAAAAGATCCTTCGGGGCCGCCTCGACCGGCTGTCGACCTATGGCTTGATGTCCGATTTTCGCCAACGCGATCTGGTGCGGATGCTGGATATTCTGCAGCGGCTCCAACTGACCCGGCAGGACGTACGGGGCTGTCTCCACCTGACCGACCGGGGCCGCACGATGATGACCGCCTCCGATCCATTGCCCCCGGATATCGAAAAAACTCTGAGCCGCCACGTCGACTCCGTCGCCGGGGTCCTCGACGAGGACGAAAAATCCAGCGCTTCATCGAATGTCGAAGATATCGGCGACACCTATCTACGCACCCTCAAACTGGCCCGACAGGGATACGAATTTGGTGAAATTGCCGACGAACGAGGCCTGACCAACTCCAGTGTTTTACGTCATTTTATGGTGCTCTCCAGTCACGGCTATCGCCTCGATCTCGACGAGTACGCCGACGGCGGCCTATTGCCAGAGCTTCGCGTCGTCGCCGAAAAATGGAACCCCGGCGATCCGCTCAAGCCCTTGAAGAGTCGCCTCTCCACCCCCTGCAACTACACCACCTTGAAGTTGAATCTCGCCATCGTGCTCGGCGAACGCCATGAAGCTTGAGTCACTGCAGGAGATCGTCGCCGATGCTGTCGACGACCGGGACCAGATGCTCGGCAGGCCAGCGAAGACCTGTGTGATCGTCCCCGACGCCACCCGGCCACTTCCCTTCAAAGCAACCTTGCGGCCCCTTTTCCAAGGCCTCGGCGGAGGAGATATCATCTGTCTGGTGGGACTGGGCCTGCATCGGCCGATGACCCCGGCGGAATTGGCACCTATCCGGTGCGCAGCCGATGGTTTCGACGTCGAAATCGTACAACACAAGGCCCATGACGATGATCTCGTGCATCGAGGCACGACGGCCCACATCCCGATCGAACTGAACCGGCATATCGCCGAGTCGGACCAGGTCATCTGTGTGGGCACCGTGGAACCGCACCAATACGCGGGCTACTCTGGTGGCATCAAAGCGATCTCCATTGGCTGCGCCGGTCCATCGACCATCGCCGCCATGCATGGACTGAAGTTTCTGCGCGATGAGCGAACTACTCTTGGACGGTTGTGGGACAATCCATTTCAACTCGCTCTGTGGGAGATCGCCGGTTCCATCGACAATATTCTGGGACTTCAAATCGTCCCTGATTCCGCCGGCGGGATAGCCGATGTGTTCTTCGGTGAGATCCGGTCGGCATTTAAAAAAGCCTGCCGAATCGCATCGAATACTTTTTTCGAGACCCTTGATACGCCCTTGGACTGGCTGCACCTACCCGTTCCCGATCTAAAAGCTGTCAATTTTTATCAGGCCTCTCGCGCAGCGACCTACGTCGCGCTCGTCGACCGACCGGCGATTCGCCCCGGCGGGGTGATCTTGGTGGAGGCCGGTTGTCCCGAAAAAATGGGGGTGGGAATGGGCGAACGAGCTTGTGCACAGGCCATGCACCGGGGAAGATCGGCGCTTGTGAGCGAACTCTTCAGCGACGAAAAATTAGCCCTTCGCGGAGGGCAACAGCGGGCCTATGTGTTGGCCAAGGCACGCCAGCGAAACCCCATTGCCCTGATCGGCGCTCCTCCGATCGATGGATTGGCCGCCATGGAGATCGAGCAATTCGACTCCATCGACGAGGCGTCCGACGCCTTCGGGTTACAAGACCAAAGAGGCCGGCGCATCGACGATGTTTTTCATCGGATCCCGACAATTAGCTGATCGAAAACCTACTTCGCCCGTTTTTCCTCGATCAGTTCCAGGGCCTTTTCCAGCGTCATGTCCTCGGGCTTGGTGCCCTTGGGAAGTGAGGCGTTGGTCTTGTCGAGTTTGACGTAGGGACCGTAGCGCCCGTCGAGGACGTTGATATCTTTTCCGGAATCCGGATCTTTGCCCAATTCCTTCAAGATCTTGCGGCGCCGTCGCCCCTTTGGCTTATTCAACAACTCCAGGGCGTCCTCGAAACTGACGGTGAAGACCTCATCCTGGCTGGAGAGGTTTCGATAGTTTCGCTTGTGTTTTACGAAGGGCCCATAGCGACCGATGCCGGCTTCCACGGGCTTTCCGTCCTCAGGATGATCGCCGAGATAACGCGGAAGATCGAGCAACTGGACCGCTTCTTCAAGGGTGACTTCATCGGGCTTTTTGCCCTTGGGTACCGACGCCGTTTTCGGTTTTTTATTCTCCTCGGTGCGCTCGCCGAGTTGGAAGTAGGGCCCGTAGCGGCCGTCCATCAAGAAGATCTCTTCGCCGGTTTCGGGATGGGTGCCGATGGACTCGGGGCCGCGCTCGCGCTTTTCGAGCATCTCTTCGACATGCTCCATGGTCAGATCTGCGGGCGGTACGTCCTCGGGAACATCGACGGTCTTGGTCTCCCCGTCGCGCTCGAGTTGAACATAGGGTCCGTAGCGTCCAACCTTGAGGGTCGCCGGGAACTCCTCGAGTTCCACCACCCGAGCTTGCTTCGGTTCGATCTTTTCGTCGCCCTCGTGGACCTGGTCTTCGAAGGCCCCACGGCGGCGATAAAATTCGTGGAGATAATCCACCTTCGAGCCCTTGCCGGCGGCGATTTCGTCGAGGTCGCTCTCCATCCGAGCCGTAAAGCTGGTGTCGACGAGATCGAAGAAGTGCTCCTCCAGAAAACCGGTCACGGCAAAGGCCATATAGGTGGGAATCAGGGTGCGCCCCTTTTTGCGTGCGTAACGCTCATCGCGGGTGATCTTTTTCATGATCGCCGCATAGGTGCTCGGTCGCCCCACGCCCTCTTCTTCGAGAATGCGAACCAGAGAGGCCTCGGTAAATCGCGCCGGTGGCTTCGTCTCGTGGCCGATGGCCTCCAGCGACTGGCAGTCCACATCTTCTCCGGCTTTCAGTGGTGGCAGCAGCTTTTCCTGATCTTCAAGCGCTGCCTTTGGATCGTCGGCACCCTCGACATAGGCCCGCATAAATCCCGCAAAATCGATGCGGTTTCCATTGGCCCGAAAGATATAGGTGTGATCGTCGTCACTGATCTCGAGATCGACGCGAATACTGGTCTTTTTGGCGTTCGCCATCTGACTGGCGACGGTGCGCTTCCAGATCATGTCGTAGAGGCGCTTTTCACGTCCCCGCAATCCCGATTTTTTGGGATGTACGAAGGCATCTCCGGTGGGCCGAATCGCCTCGTGTGCCTCCTGGGCACCCTTTGATTTCGTGGCGTAACGACGAGGTTTTCCGGCCACATACTTCTTGCCGTATAACTTCTTGGCCGCTGCTCGAGCTGCACTCAGAGCTTGTTTGGACAGGTTGACGGAATCGGTCCGCATATAGGTGATCAATCCGTTTTCATACAGCGATTGAGCGATGCTCATTGTCTGCGAGGCGGACATCCCCAGCTTTCGACTCGCCTCCTGTTGCAGAGTGGAGGTAATAAAGGGCGGCTTGGGCCGGCTGGTATAGGCCCGTTCGTTGACATCGGCGACTTTCCACGGCCGCTTATCGAGGGTATCGACCATCTTTTTGGCCTGCTCTTCTTCGAGGAGCAGGACATCTTTTCCTTCGGCGACTTTGCCGGTATTTTTGTCGAAATCCTTGCCGGAAGCGATGCGAGTACCGTCGACGGTGCGCAGCACCGCTTCAAAATCCTCTCCCTTGCGGTCGAGTTGGGCCTTCAGATCCCAGTAAGAGCCGATCTTAAAGCGGCGACGCTCCCGTTCGCGCTCCACAAGCAGCCGAACTGCTACGGATTGCACGCGCCCGGCGGAGAGGCCGTATTTGATTTTTTTGGCTACCAAGGGGGATAAGTCGTAACCCACGAGTCGATCGAGGATGCGCCTTGTCTCCTGGGCTTCGACGAGGTTTTTATCGATGGCCCGGGTATTTTCCAGGGCCCGCTCGATGGCGGTCTGGGTGATCTCGTGAAAGACCATTCGATGGGTCTCACAATCGGGAGATAACTCCTCGATGAGATGCCAGCTAATCGCCTCTCCCTCGCGGTCTTCATCAGTGGCCAGATAAAGGGCATCTGCCTCTTTGAGCTCTGCTTTGAGCTCTTTGAGCGCCTTTTTCGAGCGCTGGTCGTTGACCACGTAGATGGGTCGAAAATCATTCTCCGTATCCACACCGAGCCGTGCCCAGGGCTTCTTTTTGTATTTTTTGGGCAGTTGTTTGGCGTTTTTGGGAAGATCTCGCACGTGGCCCAAGGAGGCGCGCACTCGAAAATCACCGGGGAGATATTTTTCGATCGTCTTCGCCTTCGACGGCGACTCGACAATGACCAATTTGGACATAAGCATTCCGACACTTACTTGTGAGGTGAATGAATAAATGACTTCGAAAAGTCGGCTGAGCCATTACATAGAGAAGACCGACCCGATTTGTCCAGCCCCCCAAAAAATCAATGCTCACTCGTCGGGCTCATCGCCGTCGTCGGGATCGAAGGGGCTCTGGCCGGACTTCATCATTTGATAAAACTGCCGCATTCGCTCCTCGATCTCTTCGGTGGACAGATCGGACATATCGAGCTGATCGAGTTGTTCCTGGTCCAGATCACCGAGGAGACCGGGCGGCAGATTTTCCATGATCTTGGGCGCATTCTTGAAGGCCATTTTAAAGACCGGCTTGAGCGGCCCCCGAATATTTCCGGAGTCATCGAAGATCTGGTCCAGCATCTTCATGGGGTTCATCCCGCCCATGGGTCCGGCCCCGGGCATGCCTGGGGAGCCGTCGGTGCCGCCGAAAAAATCGGCAAATTGGGAGGGATCGAATCCCCCACCGCCGGACTGCTCGCCGAGCATCTGAAGCAATGAGGCATCGAGCCCCATCGCTGAACCGTCGACCAATTCGTGGGCCGGTCCCAGAAGAAAAATCGGAAGCTCCACGGGAGCGCGGCTGGCGCGCTGGAAGTCCTGTTTTGCCTCTTCGCTTTCGCCGGCCATCTGTCGCGCTGCACCGCGAACCATATAGGCATCGGAGAGGCTGGGGTCTAGCAATACAGCTCGCTCGGCGGCCTTTTTGGCCAACGCCAATTTGCCCTCCGTCAATTGCACATGCGCCAGTTGTACGAAGGCAAATGCTTCATCGGGATACAGATTGGAGGCCCGAATGGCGTCGGCGCGGGCGGCTCCGTTTTGGCCCGACAATAAATGGAGATGACTGCGCAGCAAGATCGCCTCCAGGTCGAACTCCCCACCGTCATCGATGGCCCCTTTGACCACTTCCAGAGCGTCGGCGACATCGCCACGAACCAGATACAGTCGGGCCAGGGTCAATGCATATTCCGGCTCCTCGGGAGCCTGTTCAACGGCGGCCTCCAGATCGCGAGCGGCCGCCGTCAGGTCGCCGAGTCGCATATGGGTTTCGCCGCGAAGGCCCAGAAGTTCTGCTGCCTGACCCTCCTGCTGAAGGGCGTGGGTCAGATCAGCGCGCGCGTGGTCGAATTCCTCGAGTTCCATCAGCACCAAGGCCCGGCCGGTCAACAGGGTGACCTCGTCGGGAGCATCGGCAATCGCGGCATCGAAATACTCCTTGGCACTGCCCGTCTTGTCGATGTGATAGCTGGCCCATCCGGCGAGGCCGTAGGTTTCGGGTCCCGTTTTGTCGAGTTCGATGGCCCGACGAGCGTCGGCCAAGGCCGCATGTCCGTCGTCCAAATCCAGAAAGCACTCTCCGCGACGAGCCCGAAGCCGCGCCCGAATATGAGCCGTCTCTTCGCCCTCACCCATCGTCTGCAGTGCCGCCGTGAGCCGATCGATGGCCTGTTGAAGCGCCCCTCCTTTGATGAGGGGTTCCAACTCGGCATCGAGTTGCTCCCACATCACCTGTTGAGCCTCATCGAGACTTTGTTTCGATCCGTCTTCGTCCTTCATCACTGCGCCCTATCTCTCGTCGTCATCCCTCTACGAGTTGTTCGAATAATGCTCGCAGTGGGGGTTCACCGCGAAATCCCATGACCACGTCTTCGACGTCCTCTCCCTTCATCCCCACTACCATGGGAATGGAGCGGGCTTGAAAGGCCTCGGCGAGCTTTGGATTATCGTCGATATTGATCTTTCCGACCTTGACCTTTCCGTCGTATTCCTCGGCGAGCTTTTCCAGCACCGGCGACAGCGCTTTGCAGGGTCCACACCAGGGAGCCCACAGGTCGACGATGACCGGCAGATCGCTATTGGTGACTTCATCTTCAAAATTGGCTTCCGTAATCTCCATCGTACTCACGTTGTACTCCTTTGAAAGACTTTTTGGGGTCCGTCGGCAATTACCAACTGACTTCTTGGATCGCAAACCTTAATCACGGCCCGTCAGATGTCACCAGCTCCACGCTTTCAGGCATTGAGTTTACTTCCATTGCTCCAGTGTCTGGCGCACATGGGCCAGGAATTTATCGGCCGTAGCGCCGTCGATGCTTCGGTGATCAAAAGACATGCAAAATACGGCGGTGGGTCGGACCATGATGGCATCGGTTTGTTGGTCGACGACGACCCGCTTTTTGATCGCTCCCGTACTCACGATGGCCGTTTGCGGTTGATTGATGATCGGAATGCCAAACTCCGGCCCGAAGATTCCATGATTCGACAGGGTAAATGTTCCGCCCGAAACCTCGGCCGGGTCGAGGCGTTTGGTGCGGGCTCGCTCGGCGAGATCTGCGATCCGGCGAGCGATTCCGAGCAGGTTGAGTTCATCTGCATTTTTTACCACCGGGACGATCAGCGAGTCGTCGAGAGCGACGGCGACACCGATATTGATCTCGGAGCGATAGACCAGATCGTCTCCGTCCACTGAGGCGTTGACCACCGGATAGGCCCGGAGGGCATCGGCTAGGGCTTTGACCATAAACGCCGTATAGGTCAGTTTTACTCCGCGCTGTGCCCATTCTTCCTTTTTTTGTTGCCGTGCGGCGACGACCTGTGAAAAGTCGACTTCGTGGATCGTATGGGCGTGAGCACTGGTGGCCCGGCTCATCGTCATATGTTCGGCGATGGCCTTGCGCTGCGGTCCCATGGTCTCGACGCGATCCCGGTCGCCAATATTGATCGGTGGCGGTTCGTGCTCGCGCTTCGGAGCCCGCGCACGCCCGTTGACTTGCGTCGGTTGGCGGTGCTTTCCGTCGTCGATATAGGCGAGAATATCTTCCTTTGTGACGCGCCCGGAGAGGCCGGTTCCCGGAATCGGTGAAAGATCGTCGATCTCGTGTTCTTTGGCGATGCGGCGAACCAATGGCGTCGACCGGGTGCGGCGAAGCTCGGCGCGGCTGGGAAAGGATCCATTGGACGCCGATGTGGCGGTTTCGGTGTTGACGCTGGCCGCGGTGGAAGCGACGGTGGAAGCGACGGCGCCAGCCGACGCCCCGGAGCCGGTGGCCGGTGGCGTCGGCGCTTGAGCGGCTACGTCGGCGGCGGTCGATGGTTCGACCACCTCGCCCTCTTCGGCCTCCTGATCGAGGATCGCGACCACGGTGTTGATCTCGACGGTTTCGCCGACGTCGACCAGCCGCTCCACGAGAACTCCCGCCTCGGGGCTCGGCACATCGGCGTCGACCTTGTCGGTGGTGATTTCGAAGAGAGGCTCATCGCGCTCGACATATTCGCCGGGCTCTTTGAGCCACTGGGTCACCGTTCCCTCGGTGACCGATTCTCCCATCTGGGGCATGACGACTTCGGTTCGCATCGGTCGTATCCTCTTTTTTTGAAAAATCGATTTCTCAAGGCCCTCGACGAACAGATCCAATGCAGATCAGATATGGATCGGATGGCCCAGGGCTGCGTGGGCCGCCTCCCCGACAGCTTCGGCGAGCGTCGGGTGGGGATGAATGGTCTGAACCAACTCGGCGACCGTGGACTCCAACTCCATGGCCACCGTGGCCTCGGTGATCAACTCCGTGGCCTTGGGACCGATGATGTGGACCCCCAGGACCTCGTCGTATTTGGTCTCACTGACGATTTTGACGAAGCCCTCGGTCTTGTTGAGAATCGCCGCTTTGCCGATGGCGCTAAATGGAAATTCGCCGATCTGAACATCATAGCCCTGCTCCTCGGCCTCGGCTTCTGAAAGTCCCACCGAAGCGACCTCCGGGGAGCAGTAGGTGCACATCGGCACCAGGTTGTAGTTGATGGGCCGCGGGTCTTGCCCGGCGATATGATCGACGGCGAGAATGCCCTCGGCGCTGGCGAGATGAGCAAGCCAGATCGAGCCCGTGATATCGCCGATGGCATAGATTCCCTCTTCACCGGTGCGCATCATCTCGTCGACATCGATGACACCGCGGTCGTCGATATCGATATTCAATCCCTCGCCGCCTATATCGCTGGTCTCCGGCTGGCGTCCGGCGGCCACCAGAAGATGGCTGGCCTCGATGGTCTGAGACGACGTCTCGTCGCCCTCGGTGGTCTCCACCACCAATTCGACGCCCTCCTCGTCGGCGCTGACATCGGTGACCTTCGACGAGACCAATACGTTCATTCCCTGGCGCTCAAACGATTTTTGGGCTGCCGCGCTGACCGCGGCATCTTCGGCCGGCAACACCCGATCGATCATCTCGACCAGGGTGATCTTGGAGCCGTAGCGCAAAAAGACGCTGGCAAATTCGGTGCCCACCGCGCCGGCGCCGATGACGACGAGGTGCTCCGGAACCTCTTGCAATTCCAGTATCCCATCGGAATCCAAGACCCGATCGGGCTCCATATCGATAAATGGAAGGTGCAGACAGGATGAACCGGTGGCCAAAATGATATGGTCCGCCTCGAGGGTCTTGGTATTGCCGTCGGCGTCTTCGACGGAGACCTTTTTTGGCTCTTCGATACGTCCGTGACCGAAATGGACGTCGATGTCGTTTTTCTTCATCAAATACTGGACGCCGCCGGCGTTCTTTTTGACCACTTTGTCCTTGTATTGATGCATCTTTTCCATCGACAACTCTACATCGTCGGTGACGATGCCGATCTGATCCGACTTTTTGAACTCCTCGACCATATCCGCGGTGTGGAGCATCGCCTTGGTCGGGATACAGCCGCGCAGAAGGCACGTTCCACCGAGCCGTTCCGTGGGCTCCCGCTCGACGATGGCGGTCTCCAACCCCGACTGAGCGGCGTGAATCGCCGCCACATATCCACCTGGTCCCGCACCAATCACTACGACATCATATTGACTCACGTCGTTCTCCCGCGCTCATTCAATAAATTTTTTCTATCCAGTCCGTGCGCCAACGTACTAACGCAATCGGTTGCAGGCAACCCCCGAGTCGTGAGACGCGTGGGGGCTGTGCCTTCAAACGTAGATTGATGAATCCGTCACCACCGACTCCAGGTCCGCCGATGAAACCCGAATTGACCCTTCGATCCGTTCCCGAGCGCATTGTCTGCCTCACCGAAGAGCCCACGGAGATCTTGTATAACCTGGGAGAAGAAGAGCGCATCGTCGGCATCAGCGCCTATACGGAGCGGCCGCCCCGGGCCAGTGATGAAAAAGAGGTGGTCTCGGCGTTCATTGGCGGAAGCGTCAAAAAGATCTCGGCATTGAAGCCCGACCTGGTCATTGGTTTCTCCGATATCCAGGCTCAACTGGCCCACGATCTGATCAAGGCCAATCAGCCGGTGGTGATCTTCAACCAGCGCAGTATCCAGCAGATCCTGGACGTCATCGTCACCATCGGTTCCATCGTGGGACGGCGCGACGACGCCATGGAGATGGCCCGTGGTTATATGGAAAATATTCGGGATACCCGACAGCGCACCCAATCCGGTTCACGGCGCCCTCGGGTATATTTCGAGGAGTGGGACGACCCGCGCATCTCGGCAATCCAATGGGTCAGTGAGCTCATCGAAATTGCCGGTGGGGAAAATATCTTCGCCGATAGAGCGCGGGGAAAACTCGCCAAAGAGAGATTCGTCGACGATGCGGAGATATGTGCGGCGGACCCGGAGATCATCGCCGCCTGCTGGTGTGGCAAAGAGGTCGATCTGGAGAGCATCAAAGAGCGGCCAGATTATGCTGAAGTAACGGCCGTTGAGCGCGACGAGGTCTACGAGCTCGATCCGGCGATCATCTTGCAGCCCGGTCCGGCCTGTTTGAGCGACGGATTGGCGCGACTCGAAGAGATCATCGGAGCCGGCGGATAAGCACCGAGCATTTTTCGATGCCCTCAGTTTTTGGCTTCTCTCAACCTGGGGGCCAGGCGAAGCTGCGTCCGCCGAGCACGTGCACATGGAGGTGAAAAACGGTCTGGCCGACGCCGGCGCCGTTGTTGACGACGAGTCGAAATCCGTCGTCCTCCAATCCCTTTTCTTTGGCGACCTTCTTGGCGGCCAATATCAACTTGCCGAGTAATTCGGCGTCCTCTTCGGTGGCGTCGAAGGCATTGACGATATGTTTTTTCGGGATGACCAGTACATGAACCGGGGCCGCCGGGTTGGCGTCCTCGAAGGCCAGGACGTCGTCGTCTTCGTAGACTTTGTCCGACGGAATTTCACCGCGCAAGATCTTACCGAATATGGTGTCGTTTTCTTCGCTCATCATTATACCCTTAGGCTATATGCAACGGGCTATAGGTGGTTTAGCATCACACATCGAAACTACGCACGCGGTTGCCGTAGAAATAGAGTAATTCCACCTGCTGGATCATCACTCCGTCCGACCATTCCTTGACGACCTCCGGGGTATGAAACATCCGCAGATATTCAATGCCGGCGTAGACGATCCGGTCCGCCGGTTCTTCGTGCAAAAAGGGCGAGAGGACCAATTTCCCCTTTTTTTCCAACTGTTCGAGGCGCCGGAGCAATACCTCGACTCCCCGGTGGAGTTCCTCCCAGCCAACGATCTCTTCGGCGCCAAAGCGAACCAGGCGAAAGACATCCCAACTGGGATATCGCTGTTGGAGACGCTCAAAGAGCACCCAACTGACAATCTGGGTCGGCATCAGCACCGTATTTTCCAAAAAAGACTCGGCGATGCATGAACCAGTATGGCGCGTATATTGGCGGTCCCGGGAGACGTCGTAGACGATCTCTGCGGACTTCGCCGATCGAACATAGTCACTTCGGGAGACCCGACGGCCGCGCCGATCATAACTCTCGCCGTCAGCGCGCACCTCATTGCCAAAGGGGTCCATGGGTTGACCGAAGCGGAGCACCGTCGTGGAGTCCATCTTCATCGTATTGAGTACAAAACGAGTGATCGTGGGAAGCTGGGTAAATTCGTCGTTTTCCAATAAATAGCGGCCCCGGCCCTCGCGGCGAAAGTGACTCTCGATGAGGCTGTCGCCCTCGAGAACCAGATTGTAATTGATGGTCAAAGGACAGATATAGACCGGATCGCACTCCGGATCGCGCATCAAATTGTGGATATAGCCGGTCAGCGCCGTTCCCAGCAGGCCGAGTTTCAATTTTTGTTCCACCACATTGGAGCGACAACGGGTTCCACCGGGGAAGAATAAGCTGTGAAATCCCTTCTCGATAAGCACCTGAGAGTATAGCTTCAACACTCCTTTATAGAGGTTGTGACGCAGCCTTCGATCGACTTTGTAGGCCCCCAGATTGTGCATAAAGAAGCTGGTCAAGGGATTGGTAAACAGATTCTTTCCCGCCCCGTAGGTCACCGGAGGAAGTCCGGCCTCATACAGCGCCCATCCGACGAGGATGGAGTCCATATTCGAGCTGTGGGTGGGGACAAAGACGAGCGTTCCCTTGCGCGACAATTTCTGCAGGGTCTCGACCGCTCCGTCCAATACGACCCGATCGCTGAGATCGCGAACGTGGCGCATCACACGTTGTAGATCCTGAAGTCCCTTGGGCACTTCGGCGCCCGGTATATCCTGTGCCTTGAACATGAAATTGAGACCGATGGGCATCACACCCGTCGCCATGCGGTAGACCCAGGGGTTGAAGCGCCCGGCGATATCGTCGGAATAGCTCTCGACGAGAGACCACAAGATGCGCCGCTTTTCCTTCTCCGACATCGAGGCCAATCGCTTCGACATGCGGCGCCACCAGGCAATGGAGCGCACTTCGTCTTCGGGACCCTGTTCTCGTTTGAGGCGCTCGATCTCCTGGTAGGCGGCATCGTTTAAGACATATTCGATGCCCGTGCCCTCCTCGTCACGCGAGGTGCGAACGAAGTCGTTGAACGACCGTCGGGTGACCTCGGCGACAAGATGAGGTCTCTCCTCTTTGAGTCGAAAAAGGGGTGAATTTTCACTGGGAAGCGTTTTCGTCAACACCATCCATCACCTCATTGAAGTCATTGTTTGAGCGCATCATAGGCGGCAGCCACCAATGGTGGCAATCCCGATCCCAAAATCTTGTGATCAAATCATTCTAGATGGTATCGGAGAATGGTATCGTCGCGATTCCCGTATTCAATATCTGCGATCCGAGGTTCGCCCATGTCTGAATCCAATAATGACTCCACGAAGACCGTCGGCTTACTCCTGGTTGGCTGCGGCTGTCTGGTTGCAGGCATATTTATCGTCGGCGTGTTGGCGGCGATCGCCATCCCGGCGTTTATACAATTTCAAAACCGAGCGATCGCTGCCGAAGCAACAGCAACGATTCAGTGGCAGGCTGAACAAGTCGGGGAATATTACCGCGATCACTGTGCCTTCCCGCCTTCTTTACCGCCCACCGCCGATCCGGCGATCTGTTGTGGAGGCGAGCGGTGTACTCCCGACGAGACTTCAATTCAGGCCTGGGAGGATGCGGGTATCTTTCCTCCCAGAGAAGCGATGTATTTTAGCTACGAGACGGAGCGGACGGGACCATCGACCTATGAGATACGCGCCACCGCCGACTACCGTTGCCAGGAGCCCAATCACACCGAAATTATCCAGCTCCGCGATGATAGCGAAGCAGGTGCTCACGGAACGGACTGTAAGGTCAGCTCCGAGCCGATCGTTGTAATCAATGAGTTTGAGTAAACGATGTAGTCGCGATCGTGCGCACGAGGTCGGTCCACCTCCGTCTATTTCAGGGTCCAAAATACAATTTGAGGGTTGAATGGATCGTGACATCTGTGGTTTGCGTCGGTCCGGTTTCGAGAGATCGCAATCCGCCCAGCGACATCGAAGGCACCCCGCAAATTGTCGTTTGCGCCGCCGTTAAAGGCGCCTTAAATAGAATGAACGCCGGAGAATCTCCAACCGTCAGATACGCATACAAAACCTGCGGGTCCGACCGGATGCTGCGATCGTGCGCACGAGGTCGGTCCACCTCCGTCTATTTCAGGGTCCAAAATACAATTTGAGGGTTGAGCATATTGTCGCATCTTGACCTTCGTCAGATGCCCCTACATTCAGCTTTACCATTCGTACAGAACAATCAGGGAGTTTTGACTCGACACTGCAGGTGAGTGGTCCGGACCGGACCACATTATCGGCACTAATGCACGATTTTACCGGGGGGTAATTGTAATGATGAGTACTCCGAATTGTGGCTGTAGATTATTCGATTTATCGATCCTTTTTTGCGCCACGTTGTTGATCGCGGCGTTGTTTGCGGGGTGTGGAGACACCGCGAATGACGATCGAACTGAAGAAGAAGAAGAGAGCGCTGCTGCGGCATCGCGCCAAGTTCGTTCAGGGTGCCGTGGAGCGCAGCGGG
>SKPJ01000031.1 GCA_007119595.1 Myxococcales bacterium | reverse complement strand
TTGTATTTCATCGACTGTCATTTCTGTTGTGATGTATTGAACTTTTGTTTCAAACCCACTATCAATCCATTTCTTTTTATCCCAGTCATAATAGTGCCTATAACCAAGTAGCGCAGCATTCGCCGCAGAGCGTCTCGACTTACCACTTCCCGTTGCACCCGTGACCAGGATCAATCCCCGTCGTTCCTCGGCCAACTCCGCGATCACTTCCGGCAATAACAGCTCTTCCATCCCCGCCACTTTGAAGGGAATGATCCGAAAGACCAGCCCGATCGAGCCTCGCTGCTGAAAGACGTTGACTCGAAATCGGCCCACCCCTGGCACCCCGTAGGAAAGGTCCAGATCGAGATCGCGCTCGAACTGCTCGCGCTGATATTTGGTCATGATCGCCGCCGCCATCTGACCAATTTCTTCGGGACTCAGTCGTCGCGCATCGCGCAACGGCATCAGCGCCCCATCGACCCGAAAAATCGGCGGCAATCCGGCCTTGATATGGATATCGCTGGCCCCCCCTTTGACGGCGACCTTCAAGACCTTGTCCAGGTCGCGCTTTGCCTTTTGTTTTGCACCCTTTTCCTTGGAACTCATCGGTGGCACTCGCTTATTGCTCGGAGAACCCCGGTGAGACTGCGAGTTCGAACCTCTCGGTGCCAGGCTCGTCGCGACGTCTCCATCGACCATTCCATCCTATTGAAAAAACCGGGAGCGACGGGCGGGATTGTCGCACGGCCCGAGCACAAACTCAACCCGTCATCATCACTGGGGACGCGATCCAGATCCGATCGGCAAAAGGGCTGGAACAGCAGGGCGAAGTCTGGCAAGAAGCGGGGCCGCAGTTGCGCCTGCGCTACGGCGAAACCGAAGCCACACAGCCGGCTTCGCCCCACTGTTTTTACTCCGCCGCCTCCTCTTCGGCTTTCTCTTGCCGCGGCGGAGCCGATAGCCCGTAATGCTCCCGGATCTCGGCTTCGATCTCCCTCTGGACATCCGGGTTTTCCAGCAAAAAGCTTCTGGCGTTTTGTCGCCCTTGTCCCAGACGCACATCGCCATAGCTGTACCAGGAGCCCGCTTTATCGACGACACCCAACTCCGAGCCCAATTGCACCAGATCGCTTTGAAAGCTTATGCCCTCTCCGTAAATGATGTCGAACTCCGCCTGGCGAAATGGCGGGGCTACCTTGTTTTTGACCACCTTGACCCGGGTGCGGTTCCCGTTGATATCGGAGCCGTCCTTGATCGCTCCGATCCGTCGAATATCGAGGCGAATCGAGCTATAAAATTTCAATGCTCGCCCTCCCGATGTCGTCTCCGGGTTACCGAACATCACTCCGATCTTCATTCGAATCTGGTTGATGAACATCACGCAAGTCTTGGACTTGCTGATGGTGCCCGTCAATTTGCGCAGCGCCTGACTCATAAGCCGTGCCTGAAGTCCCATGTGGGAATCGCCCATTTCACCTTCGATCTCGGCACGGGGGGTCAGGGCGGCGACGGAATCGATGACCAACAGATCAATGGCATTGGAGCGCACCAACATGTCGACGATCTCCAGCGCCTGCTCACCGGTATCGGGCTGACTGATGAGCAACTCTTCGGTGTCGACTCCCAGATTTTTCGCGTAATTGACGTCCAATGCGTGCTCGGCATCGATAAACGCCACCACTCCCCCGGCCCGTTGGGCATTGGCCAAAGCGTGCAGAGCTAAGGTGGTCTTTCCCGACGACTCCGGCCCGTAGATCTCGACGACTCGTCCTCGCGGGTACCCTCCCACCCCCAGGGCGACATCCAATGAAATCGATCCCGTGGGAATCGGATCCTCTACTTCGATCGTCGCATCATCCTCACCGAGGCGCATGATGGCGCCCTTTCCGAACTGTTTTTCGATCGCCTTGACCGTCAGATCGAGTGCTTTTTCTTTATTTTCGTCTTTTTTACCCATCGCTTCTCCTTTTTTCGAAGCTGCGGCGAATTCGGTACAGACGACTTCGCCGCCAGATTTGCGTTGTATATTTGTTGCCCACACCATACTGAACAGACGTTTCGATGATAACTGAATAAACGTATAGTCCCCGGACTCCTCTCCGTCAACCACTTCCGCCAAATAAAAGTGATCGTATTGCGCGCGAAACTCACTATTGGCCTGCGAATATCACGATAATGACAGTCGGACGCAGCGGGCTTATCCACCCTTCCCTTCAGCCCACCAAAACGGGAACCAATTCTGTTATCGTCCCCTCCGGCCTCGATCGTGCGTAATGGTTTGTAGCGTTTCGTTTCTTCGCACGCTGCTAAACGGAACGTCATTTAAATGAAACGCGGTACCGACGAGATGATTGGGCCAGATTTTGGTTCGAACCGAGTGCAGGCGTAGCATTGCTACTTCAAGCGAGGATCGGTCGAAAGATGGCTCAATCAGCCGGCGAGACGTTTGTTTCAGTTAAATGTTCTTCCGTTTAGCGAAGGCGAACCGATTGGCGCCCGAAAATGCGCTCCAGGGACATCAATAATTCATCGCTAGGTCGCGCCGAAAACCCATTCGGCAGCGCCAACTCCGCCCTTCCGCTGCCTTCGTTGGTGTTCATCTTGAAGATCAAAGCCGTCCGGCAGTCCCCTCGGTGACGCTGTAGAATACGCCGTAGCTTCTCCAATTGGCCGTTGTCGACATCGTCGACTTCGATTTCCACTTCGACGCAACTGATCTTCTCCTCGCGCTGAGCCATCAGGGTCGTCACCTCGTCGCATTTGATGCGCCGGGTGCGATTTTCCGGGTCTCCCTCTTCCTGAATCATGCCCCGTATAAGGAGGGGATCGCCACTTTTTAGTACTTCTTCGTATTCCTCAAAGGCGGAGCTAAAAACGATGACCTCCACCCGCCCGGTCTTGTCCTCCAGGGTGACGAATGCCATGCGTCCGTCGCCACTTTTGAGACTGATCTCGCGCATCGCAGTGACCATACCGGCGGCGACGACCTGGCTGTGGTTTCGCAATTCTCCGTTCGTCAGATCACTGGTGCTCGATACCCCATAGATGCCGAGCTCGCTCTGGAAACGATCCAGGGGATGACCGGTGACATAAAACCCCAGAAGCTCCTTTTCGTATCCCAGCAACATGCGCTCCGACCACGCCCGAACCTCGGGATAAGTCTCGTCGAGGACCTCGTCACGGGCATCCTCACTCATCATTCCGAATAAGCTGGACTGCCCGACCTTCGCGTCGTGTTGGGCCCGCGCTCCGCGCTCGACAGCAGCTTCGATGGACTCGAACAAGGACGCTCGAGCCTCACAGATGGCGCCGATATAATTCTCGTCGGTATCGGGCCCGATGGAATCGAATGCCCCCGACTTGACCATCGCCTCCACGGCCCGCTTGTTGATCCGATCCAGATCGACGCGTCCACAAAAGTCGAAGATGCTCTCGAAAGGACCTCCCTGCTCGCGTTCCTCCAAGATGACCTCGATCACCCCCGCACCGACGCCTTTGATGGCGGCCAGGCCAAAGCGGATTTTTCCCTCCACGACACTAAAATCGAGCAGCGATTCGTTGACGTCGGGAGGCATCACCTCAATGCCCATTTCCTCCGCTTCGTTGATGAAGCGCACGATCTTGTCGGTGTTGTCGCGGTCGCTCGTCATCAGCGCCGCCATAAACTCCACTGTATAATGAGCCTTTAAATAGGCCGTCTGATAGGTGATCAGTCCATATGCTGCGGAGTGAGATTTATTGAAACCATAGCCCGCAAAATAGGCCATCAAATCAAATATTTCGGTCGCCGTGCGCTCTTCGACACCTTTATCCACCGCTCCGTCGACGAAAATCTGTTTTTGTTCCTCCATCACGGAGGCTTTTTTCTTGCCCATCGCCCGGCGCAACAGATCCGCTTCGCCCAGGGTATATCCGGCCATGATCTGAGCGGTCTTCATCACCTGTTCCTGATAGACCATGACCCCATAGGTGGGCTCCAACACCTCCTGGAGCCACGGATGGGGATACTCCACCTCTTTTCGACCGTGTTTGCGGTCGATGAAATCATCGACCATTCCGCTTCCAAGTGGGCCCGGACGATACAGGGCGACGGCGGCCACGATATCCTCAAAGCTATTGGGCTGGAGTTTCTTCAAAAGCCCCTGAAAGCCGGAGGATTCGAGCTGAAATACACCGGTGGTATCACCGGCGGAGATGAGCTCGAAGACACTGGGATCGTCGAGGGGAATCGACGTCAGTTCGAAGGGCTCGTCACTGTCCGGATCGCTCTGCTGATTGATGAGCCGCACCGCATCATCGATGACGGTCAAGGTCTTGAGCCCCAAAAAATCGAATTTGACCAATCCCGCCTCTTCGACCTCGTTTTTGGCGTATTGGGTGACGATCTCGCCATTGGCTCCCCGACAAATGGGGACGTAATCCCACAGCGGATCCTCGGCGATGACCAGACCAGCGGCGTGGATGCCCGCCTGGCGATTCAGATTCTCCAATGACAACGCGATATCGAAGAGAGTATCGACTTGCTCATCCTCATCGCACATCTGAGGTAGTCGCTTCTCCTGACTCAGCGCTTCCTCCAGCGTGATACCCAACTCGTCGGGGACCAATTTGGCGATGCGATTGGTCTCACCGAAACTGAAGTTAAGGGCCCTTCCGACGTCCTTGATGCACGCTCGAGCCTTCATCTGCCCGTAGGTGATGATCTGCCCCACGTTGTCGGCGCCGTATTTCTCGGTGACATAGTCGATGACCTCTCCGCGGCGATTCATACAAAAATCGATATCGAAGTCGGGCATCGAAACCCGCTCGGGATTCAGAAATCGCTCAAAGAGCAGGTCGTAGGGCATGGGATCGATGTCGGTAATCCGCAGCGAATAGGCCACCAGACTGCCAGCTCCGGAGCCCCGCCCTGGTCCCACGGGAATCCCCTGCCGATGGGACCAATCGATAAAATCCCAGACGATGAGAAAATAGCCGGGAAATCCCATCTGGCGGATAATCTCGATCTCTTCTTCGAGGCGCTCCTCGTAGACCCGGCGTTCGTAGTCTTGGTCCAGGGCGTCGAATTCCTCAAAGCGCCTTTCGAGACCTTCCTGGGCGACGTGAGCAAAATACTCGTCGATGGCTCCCGTGGGATCGTCGAGGCCTCGCCCGGCGATGAATTCAGAGGGCACGTCGTACTGGGGGAGATAGATCTCGCCGAGGGGAATCTCGACATCGCACATCTCGGCAATTTTGACCGTATTCTCGAGCGCCCGGGGAATGTGGGAGAAGACCTCCCACATCTCCTGGGCGCTGCGGACATAGAGTTGATCGACGCCGTGTTCCATGATCCGATCGATGTCGGCCGTCTTGCCGAGCTGAATACACATCAGCACCGCATGGGCTCGTGCATCGTCGCGAGTCAGGTAATGACAGTCGTTGGTGGCCACCATTTCGATGCCCAACTCATCGCTCAACTCGATGAGCGCTTGCGTGCATTTCTTTTGCTCCGGAAGAGCATTGTCCATGACCTCCAAATAGTAGTGTTCGTGCCCAAAAAGCCCATGATAACGCTCGGCGATCTGGCGCGCCGCTTGGCGGTCATCCCGCAGCAAAGCCTGATTGATCTCACTTCCCAGATCACCGGATAAACAGATCAGGCCTTCGTGATATTCGGCGAGCAGTTCAAAGTCGATTCGTGGAATGCCGCGCCGCTCGTCGTACCCGTTCAACCACCCTATTGAATTGAGGTACATCAGGTTTTCGTAGCCCTTTTGGTTTTCCGCCAACAGGGTCAAATGAAAGACCTCCGCTGTCCGTGCCTCCTCGTCGAAAGCATCGTCGCACATATACATCTCACAGCCGATGATCGACTTGATGCCCGCCTTTTTAGCCCCCTTTTGAAAGTTGACGGCGCCGTACATATTGCCGTGGTCGGTCATGGCAACGGCGTCCATGCCCAATTCGCCGACGCGCTCCATCAGATCGGGAATCCGATTGGCACCGTCGAGCAGACTGTAGTGGGTATGAACATGCAGATGTACGAAGTCTTTCATTGGGGACAGCACCGTGGAGGAGTAAAAAGTTCACCATCGTCTGCGCCGAGGATAGTCAGTGGGGGACCGGCACGTAAACCGGCGTTTCGAGATGAGAAGATCCCGATCCAATCAGCCCTCTCATTCCCGCGGCCCCAACGGTGTCCAGGCCGGCATTTCATCGAATGGCACTCCTCCATCGAGGCGTGGTTCCTTTGGGCGAGGTGGTAAAAAAATCATGGGTCATGCACCATCTTTATCCGTTGCCCGCGAGATACCTTGATGGTCCTCGTCGCAATCGGATACTACTCTTGAGTGTGAAATGGTTTGGTATCCGACGTGTCGTACTATTGGTAACTAATGTCATCGATGTCTTTTCTCCCTCCAACTCTAGCAGACTGCGGGAAAACTCGCGTTAGCGTCTCGGCGGCGCGCCGCTCCGATCTCATTGTCGTCTTCGGTCGACGATGCAATCTGTCATCACCTCCCTCACCCAACCGCGACCTCGAAGCGGCGTATCCGCCGAGAAAACCTGACGAAATCAGCCGCCGCGAGGTCAAGGAGATGCGACGACGCGATGCACTCGCTTATCACGGAGGAGTATCGACGCTGAGATCGTGGCGGCTGGTTCGTCAGGCGCATCGGGAGTTTCTCCGCAGTCTGCTGGGGCCAGCATGCAGGCGGTGGATTCTCTTTGGATGGTTGGGGATCACCACACTGGTCTTGGTGTGCTGCTCGAGCACGACGGGAATCGAGGACAACGAGATCGAGCCCGTCTTTGAACTTCCCTCTGATTGGCATGAGGACGAACTCACCGGAGAGACTTTCGACGAGGGTTGGTGCGCAGATTTTGGCGACACAGCATTGGGCGAATTGATCGATACGGTCTTGGAGCAAAACCTCGATATTCATATCGCGGCAACTCGGGTGGCTCAGGCCCGCGCCGTGTTGCGACAGCACCGCGCCGGGCGTCACCCTCAACTGGGGCTCGAGGCACTCACGGAAGGGGAGCGCGGTCGCGATGGCTGGGAACAAGAATACGAATTGTCGGCCCGCGCAAGCTACGAGGTTGATCTGTGGGGGCGGGTTCGCTCTGCAATCTCTGCGGCGGAAACCGACGCCCTGGCGATCGAAGCCGATCTGGTGGCGTTGAAGATGGCCCTCGCAGCGGAGACGGCGGAGTTATACTTCGAATTGGCTCGCAGCCGCTCCGAGGCCCGCGTAATACAGGAGCAAATCGCGGCGGCCGAGACCTTTCTCGAGTTGACCAAGGTGCGCCACTCCCAGGGAATGGCCAGCGCCATCGATATCGTCCAACAAGAGCAGCAAATCGAGGAACTCCACGAGGTACAGCGAGGGGCTGAGCTCGACGAGACACTGACCCTTAATGCCCTGGCGATACTCGCGGGGCGTCCCCCGGGATCCATCGAAGTCCCGGCGGCCCAGAGACTTCCCGAACAATTGCCACCGATCGCCGATTTTTTGCCCGCTCAACTTCTGGAGCGACGTCCGGATGTCATGGCTGCTCGGTTTCGGGTGGCCGCCGCCGATGACCGCGTCGATGCTGCCCTCGCGGAGCGTTTGCCCCAGCTTCACCTCTCCGCTAGTCTTTCTACACAAGCGATGAATATCGGAGAATTATTCGACTTTCTCTTCGTCGGGGTTGCCGGATCTATTTTTCAATCCCTGTGGGACGGTGGCCGGCGACAGGGGGAGATCGATGAACAGGTGGCCATCAAGGAGCGCCAACTCTTCGAATTTTCCTCGGTACTCCTCGACGCAATTCGTGAGGTGGAGGATACCCTGGCCCGCGGGCAGGCATTATACGAAATGTTGCTTTACCAACGCCGACAACTGGACTCTGCTGAAGAAGCGCTGGAGTTGGCCCGTGTCCAATACCGGGCCGGCATCCTCGACTATTTGCGGGTGCTTACGGCCTTGCAGAGTGTTCAACAACTTCAGCGCGCCGAACTCGAGAGTAGCCGCCTTTTATTGTCCCAGCGCGTACAGTTATGCAGGGTAGCCGGGGGACACTGGCCCGATTCCGGCACCGAGGAGGAGTTTCAATGAAGAGTACGGAGTTGCGCTTCTTCAACACCATCGGCGCTCTGGGGATTGTCTTGATCGGAGTTTTGATCGGCTTCGGCCTGCTCTTGAATCGAGCCCAAACGGAGTCCACTCAACACGAGCGAAGCGCGCAGTTGGTCACCGTCATGGACGTCGAACGGCGTCTGGCCAGTCCCCGCATCGAAGCTCAGGGAACCGTGGTACCGGCCCGCCAAGTCACCCTGGAGTCTGAGGTCTCCGGTCGCGTCCTGCGACGCCATCCCGGACTCGTCAACGGAGGCGTAGTCCAACAAAACGAAATTCTGTTGGAAATCGATCCGCGAGACTACCAGATCTCGGTGGAGCAAGCGGAAAACCAGGTCAAGTTGGCAGAGGCAGAACTGGCCATCGAAGAGGGCCATCAGGTGGTGGCCGAACAGGAATGGGAACACTTCGGAAACCACGACGAAGAACCGCCGCCGCTGGCCCTTCGAAAACCTCAACAAGAGCAGGCGCAACTCGAGATCGACCGCGCCAAACACGAGCTGGAGCGAGCGCGACTCAATCTGGAGCGCACTCGCGTAAGAGCCCCATTTGCGGCACTCGTCCAGGAGGCGAGTATCGAGCCCGGAGAGCTTATTTCACCGCGGAGTCCGGCGGCAAAGTTGGTCGCACTCGACGAATTCTGGGTCCAGGTTTCGGTCCCCTTCGAGACCTTGGGCCGACTGGCGATCCCGGGCCGCGACGGCGATCAGGGTTCACGCGCCCTTGTGCGCCACGAATCCGGTCAAGACTCAGTAGAACACGAAGGCGAGATCATCCGGCTCCTCGGCGATCTCGATCCCTCGGGAAGTATGGCCCGGATTCTCGTTGGCATTGAGGACCCCTTCTCCCTTTCGGGTGAAGAAGGCGAACAGGCCGAACCGGATACACCGGCCCTGCGACAGGCTCCGCTGCTACTGAATTCCTTCGTCTCTGTGGAGTTGGAGGGAAGGCGATCTCGCGATGTCATCAAGATCCCCCGCATCGCTCTTCACGGCGGAAACCGCGTCCATGTGGCGAACTCCGATGATGTGTTGGAAATCCGAGAGGTAGATATCGCCTGGCGCAATTCCGAGACGGTTGCGGTGGAGCGAAATCTCAACCACGGCGAGCGGCTCATACTCAGCGGGCTGTCCAGCCCGGTGGAGGGCATGCCCCTGCGGGTGGAGCGTGAAGACGATACCGACGAAGTCGAGGATCCATCGTGATACGAGGGACCGGCGATAGTCCTCCACCTGCCGAGGATCCCGGATTCGCCAACGGACCGCTGGCCTATATGGCCAAGCATCCTGTGGCCGCCAACCTGTTGATGCTGATCTTCTTGGTCGGTGGCCTGGTCATGACCCAGGAGATCCACCAAAAGGTCTTTCCCGACTATCGCCTCCACGAAATTCGGATCAACGTCAGTTACTCCGGTTCCACACCGGAGGACGTCGAAGAAGCGATGATCCGACCCGTCGAAGACGCCGTTCAAAACATCCCGGGCATCGATAATATCCACTCCCTGGCTCGCGAGGGAGGCGGTCGAGTAACCGTGGAGTTGGTGGCCGGAGCCAACGAAGAAATGGTGATGAGCGAAATTCAGGTCGCCGTCGACGGAATCAGCACCTTTCCCGACGGAGTCGATCCTCCGTCGGTCAGCCTGCGCACCGCCCGCACCCAGGTACTGACGGTCATCGTTCACGGCGATACCGACGAGCATACCCTTCGAGAGCTGGCCGCCCAGACCCGGGAGGGTCTGTTGAATGAGCCCGAGATCACGCGCATCTCGCTGTCTGGCATGCGCCCGCCCGAGATGGCCGTCGAGGTCTCGGAGGCCACCCTGCGAGCCCACGATTTGACGATCGACGAGATCGCGGACGCCATCGGCGATGCCGCCGTCGAAATGCCGGGCGGAGGCCTGCGAACCCCGGGCGGCGAGATCTTGCTGCGCACCGACGAGCGCAAAGAACATGTGCGAGAATTCGAGGATATCGTCGTCATCGCCGACTCCGATGGCTCCACCCTCCGGATTGGCGAAATCGCCGATGTGCGAGACGGCTTTCGGGAGCTCAATCGCATCACCTACTACGACGGACGCCAAGCCGCCCGTTTGATCATCTCCCGAGTCGGCGACCAGAGTCCGCTGGACGTCTCCAACGCAGCCCACCGCTACATCGAGGAAAACGAGGATTCGCTGCCACCGGGAGTCGAATTCGCAGTATGGGAGGACGACTCCGAGGAGTTTGCCGAGCGCATCAGCTTGCTGCTCAAAAATGCCTATCTGGGATTGCTATTGGTCCTTATCGTCCTCGGGCTTTTCCTGAACATCAAACTCGCCTTCTGGGTCACACTGGGAATCCCAATCGCCATTTTGGGATCGCTGATCTTCATGCCCCTATTCGGGGTCTCATTCAATATGATCAGCCTCTTCGCCTTCATATTGACCCTGGGAATCGTCGTCGACTACGCCATCGTCGTCGGTGAAGCGATCTACACCCATCGCGAGGAAGGGCTCGACCCGGTGGCTGCCTCCATCGCTGGCGTCCGCGAGGTCGCAGGCCCACTTGGTATCTCCCTTTTGACCACCACCACCGTCTTTTTGCCTCTGTTGGCGATCCCGGGTACGACGGGGAATCTCTTCGCCACCCTTCCGGTGGTCGTCGTTCTTGTATTGGTGGTCTCGTTGGTGGAAGCACTGGTTATCTTGCCGGCCCACCTTGCGCGATCGCGCCCGACGAAATGGACCGGATTTTTGGCGACGGTGATGCAATTTCAAAAGCGCTTTGGCAAGGCCCTCGGCACCTTTATCGATCGCCACTATCGCCCGGCCCTGCTCAACGCCATCTCCTTTCGCTATTTCACGATGGCCTGTGGGCTCGCAGTGCTCATCATCATCTCGGCGCTCGTCTTTAGCGGTCGTATGGCGTTTACCTTCTTTCCCCCCGTTGAAGGCGATGTAGCCTCCGTTAACATCCGAATGCCCTTTGGAAGCGATGCAGAGTTGACCCATTTGGTGGCCGACCGAGTCCTGGAGGCGGGCTATGAAACGCTGGATGAGATGGGCCAGAAAGAGACCGTCCACCGCGGCATACTCACCGAACACGGCCGTGGGGTTTCCGGTCGCGGCCCCACGGGAAGTTCACCGGGAGCACGGAGTCATCTGGCGCGGCAGTCCATCCATCTCGTCAATGCCGCAGAACGCGATTTTACGACCCGTGAATTCACGGAGCGATGGCGAGAAAACATCGGTGATGTCGCCGGCGTCGAAGCGCTGGTCTTGGACTTTTCATCGGGTCTTGATACCGGCGAACCCATCAGCCTCGATCTCCACCACTCCGACCCCGCAGTATTGGAACCAGCCGCCAACGAGCTGGCGCAAATATTGAGCGAACTCGAGGGTGTCAGCGACATCGACAACGGGGTCAGCGCCGGCAAAGAACAACTGGACCTGAAGCTGCGCTCCGAAGCACGTAATCTGGGCGTCACCGAGGCTGCCCTGGGACGGCAATTGCGGGCGGCATTTTTCGGCGTCGAGGCCCTGCGCATGCAGCGGGGCCGGGATAGCCTTCGGGTATACGTGCGAAGGCCGCTTGCCGAGCGCCAATCGGAGCACGCGTTGGAGCGCATGATTTTGAGTACGGCCAACGGCGGGGAACTGCCACTTTCGCAAGCAGCGACCATCAAGCGGGGACGGGGACCGGTGTCCATCCGCCGCCAGGATGGTCGACGAATCGTCAATATTTCGGCCACCGTCGAGGATGGAGTGACCTCTGGCAACGAGGTGATGGCGACATTGCGAGCCGGCCCATTGCCCCAACTCGAGCAGGATTATCCCGGTCTCGATTGGTCACTCAGCGGCGAGCAACAAGAACAAGAAGAAGCGCTGTCACAGATTCTCGGCGCCTTGATGCTCGCCCTCTTTGCGATGTACGTGCTGCTGGCGTTTGCCTTTCGCTCTTATTTGCAACCGATCGTGGTCATGGTGGTGATCCCCTTCGGATGCATCGGAGCCGTATTCGGCCATCTCATCATGGGATACAATCTCAGTTTTATGAGTGTCATGGGCATGATCGCTTTGTCGGGCATCGTGGTAAATGCGTCGTTGATCCTTCTGGCGACCAGTAATCATTATCTTCAGCGCGGACTGTCGGCCTCAGAGGCGATCATCGCCGGCTCCTGTCGCCGGTTCCGTCCCATCATCTTGACCGCTGCCACCACCTTCATCGCATTGACTCCCATGATCGTGGAGAGCAATGTACAGGCCGAATTTCTGGTCCCGATGGCGATCAGTCTGGGCTTTGGAATCGTCTTCGGCACCATCATCTGCCTCTTCTTCGTCCCCTGTACATTTATGATATTCGAAGATCTGCGAGGCGCTCTGACGAGCGACGATAGCCCAACGGTCTGAGCGCTCCCCCTTTCACTGAGTCCTATTCCTCGTCGGAACCGCCGCGGAGTCGCTCCTCGAGCAGGTCGCGGGCGATCTCCATAAAATCGCGATCCGTAATGATCCCCACCAACCGCTCATCCTGAACGACGGGCAAACAGGAGATCTGCTCCTCCCGCATCAGTTTGATAGCATCGAGGCTACGGGTTTCCGGTGTCACGGTGACCACCTCTTCCTGCATGATCGAGGAGACCGGAACCGGCTCGTCTTCGCGAAATTTTCCACCGGCGAGCATGCGCATCATCGTGCGCCGCGTTACGAGCCCCACCAACCGGTGTTCATTGTCCTCCACCGGCACATGGCGAAGGTGCTGCCAATCCATGACGCTGGCGACCAGGTCGATCAACTCGTCCTCGTTGACCGTGATCAGGTCGGTGGTCATATATTGCTCGACGCGCAGGTAATTATCGCGCCAACTGGTTCGTTCTTCGGCAGTCGCTGCGCTCCACTGGTGAACCGGCTCACCACTGGTCTGGCGTTTGACGGCCGCCGAAGTCAGGGCGCTCAACTTTTCACTGACCGGCAAACTGTCGCTGAGTTCGTTGAAGGACTCCAACAGCCAGATCGAACCCGTGCGCCGGTGTTCGACGCGTTCTTCAATAATCGCCAAATAGCGATCGATATCGCCCTGATCGATCTCCCCCGATTCAAGCCCTTCGCGAGCCAGAGGCAATAGCTTCGATGAGATCAATTCCCGAGCCGTCCCGCTATCGCCGTCAGCCCAGGTCATCGGGGCGTCGAGACCATGGCGGGCGGCGGCAAAGAAGTTATTTTTGGCCTCATCGAACTCCATTCTCCCCCGAATATCTGGATAGCTTCTCGCCGTTCCCGCCATCAAGCCAAACCAGAACGCCGCGTTCGCCACCTCGTCGGCCGGCGTCGGACCGGCCGGCAAGACTCGATTTTCAATGCGCAGATGCGGTTTACCGTCCAGAATTCCGTAGCAGGGGCGATTCCAGCGGTAGATCGTACCGTTGTGCAGCCGCAACGCCTTGAGCTTGGGAATGCCTCCTTCATCGATGACCTCAAAGGGATCTTCGTCGATTTCGGTGGCAAATAGGAGTCGAAATCGGGCGATATCCTCGCGAAAAATCTCGAGCACCGATTCATCGAGCCAGGCATTCCCAAAGGTAACCCGGGGGTTATTCTCGCGCAGGTGATGGCGCGTTGGGCGGGTATCGATGGACTGCTCCAGCAGAGCAATCCGCGTTTCATGCCACAAACGCTTACCGAATAACAGCGGGCTGTTGCAGGCCACGGCCACCATGGGGCCGGCCACCGCCTGGGCTACGTTGTACAGATCGGCAAATTCATCCGGTCCGGCCTGAAAATGGACCTGAAACGACGTATTACAGGCTTCCAACATCACCGAATCGTGCTTGACGATAAACTCGTCGGCTCCCTTGATATAAAATTCGTAATCACTTCCCCGCAATCGGCTGAGGGCGTCGTTGAGTGCCCGGTAGCGAGGCATCGGCGTCATGCTCTCCATGGCCAGATCGGATTTTTGCAAGGTCGGCAAGATCCCGGTGAGCATCACGTGCCCATCTTCGGCGGCCGCCGCTTCCCGGGCCATCCTGGTCAGCTCGTTGATCGACTGCTCCATCTGGCCCAAACAATCACCGCCGTAGACCAGCGGATCGAGATTGAACTCCAGATTGAAGATCGCCAACTCCGTGGTGAACCGCTCATCGTCGATTCGGTCCAGCATCTTCAACGCCAACGGCGCCGGCCGATAACTGCTGTCCAACAAAAACAGTTCCTGCTCCGCGCCGATACGCCGAATGTCGGATTCGATCATTCCCTCGTCGAGCATTCGCTCCAACGCGTGGAGATCTCGCAATAGATGGCGCATAAAGTGACGAAGTTCTTCGCCACCGACCATCCCCTTCACCTCTTGTTCACCCATTTCCTGGACTCCACGGGTAGGAACCTTGCTGAGAATAGCAACCAGTCTAGCCCACAACAGATCTCGAGCCAAGCCAGCATGATCGCGTCATATTCGCTCTTTGTGCGTGCTCGAAAGTCCTGTGTCAACTGCCCTCAGCAGCCCGGGTGGATTACTTCCCACCAGCCCGGGCGATGAGGTTACGCAATGTCTCTTCGTCATGAAGGCCCTCGCTGACGTGACTGATCTCGCCGGAAGGCGTTACCACCACCAGCGTGGGAATCGTCGTAACCCGATACGCAGCGCGCATCTCACCGGTATCGATAACCGTCGGCAACGTCAGTTCTTCTTCTCGCAAAAACGCCTCTACGCGCTGTCTTCGATCGTCGGTCTCAGGATCCGTATTGACCGACAGAACCACGACCTCACCATCGAGCTCCGGATCGGTAGCCACCTTCTCCAGAACCGGCATCTGCTCGCGACACGGCGGACACCAGGTCGCCCAGAAGTCGATAACGATTACCTGGCCGCGATATTTCTCAACCGACATCATTTTATCGCTGCCGAGAACCTCGAGCTCGAAACTCGGCGCCACGTCTCCCTCCAACGAGCCCGTTGCGCCATCGTCGATGAGCATGAAGAGGTTGGCCCCCAACACCAATGCCGTAATGGCGATGATCGCCACGGCCAGGATATCTCGACCCGTCGACGAAGAATCCCTGTCAGTCAATTCGCTCATGGGATGGTTGACTCATTCCGGTCGGGGAGCGGGCACCACGGTGCGAAGCGCGTCATAACGGGCGTTGGGAGTGGTATAATACCCCTCGGTGCCCTCGCGCAACACGGCGACGTTATCCTCATGCCACAGGGAAATATAGGGCAATTCCCGGGCGAGAATCTGCTGAATTTCGGAGTAGATCTTTTTTCGCTTCTCCCGATCCGTCTCGCGCTGTCCCTTGTCGAGCAATTCATCGACGCGCTCATTTTTATAAGCCCCCCGATTGGCCCCGGCGGCCCGGGCATCAGCGGTGGGCACATTGTCGGAGTGAAAAATCCAGCGCAACAAATTCGGCTCCAGTACCGACGGCCACTGCAAGGTGGTGACTTCGAAATTCCGACTTCGTATATCGTCGAAAAACGTCCCCCACTCATAGGCCCGAACACGGACGTAGATTCCCACCTCACCGAGCTGCTGACCGATCAACTGCGCCAGAGATCGGCGAAAATTATTCGCCGAGACTTTGAATTCCAATTCGAAGCGATATTCGTCGCCGTCTCTGGTCCATCCGGCCTCGTCCAACAACTGCCGAGCTCGATCGGGATCGTATTCATAGACATCGACATCGCCCTCATAGACCCAATGTTCGGGGACAAAAAGTCCCGTCGACGCCCGCGCCGCCCCACCGAATTTATACTCGATGATCTCCTCGCGATTGATGGCGTGAGCGATGGCCCGGCGCACCTTCTCGTCGCCGAGGATGGGGTGCTCTAGATTGAACCCCAGATAGGTATAGCGAAAGGAAGGAGCGGTCTGAATCTGGAGTCCATCGGCATCTTCCACGACGGGCATCATCAGCGGAGACACCGCATTTTGCACGAGATCGGCCGTATTTCCCAACAATGCCAATACCCGCGCATTATCGTCGCGAATGACTCGAAAGACGAGCCGCTCGATCGACGGGCTGCCGTCAAAATGGTCTTCAAAGCGCTCGAACTCCACCTGAAGCCCTCCCTGGCGATCTCTGTATTGAAATGGCCCGGCACCCACTGGGTCTCCCGGACAGGTGTCGTGCCCCTCACAGATATGGCGCGGCAAAATTCCCATCCCCAGATCCATCTCAAATGGGGCATGGGGTTCTTTGAGAGTGATGACAATTCGATGGTCGTCGACGACATCGAATTCCTCAATGCGCTCGCTCGTCCCGGCAAAGGGGGACGATACTTCGCCCAACTGCATATAGGTATATTCCACATCGCGGGCCGTCACCGGGGTCCCGTCGTGAAATAAAGCGTCGTCTCGCATCTCGATTTCGTAGCGTGTCTCACTGGTCTGCTCGATGTTGGTAGCCAATCGATACTCCATCGTGGCGTCCGGGGTATCCATGGAGATCAATCCCTCGTGCAGCAGCGCCACCAGTTTGGCGCTGGCATCGGTGGTGGCAAATCGCGGATCCAGCCCCGCCGGCGACGCATCCATCAGAACCACGAATGCGTCTGCATCCTCACCGGACCGCTCACAGGAGGGACAACCGGCCATGGTCACCACCAACGTAGCCATCAGACCGACCATCCATCCCCAATTTCTATGCATCGTCGCTGCTCGCGTCATGAGCCATGTTCCACGAAAGGTAAGAACGGGCCCACGATACGGATTCACTTTTGAGCGGTCAAACCATAACGACCGCTCTGATTCCGTGCGACTAGGGATAGCGAGTTGCCGAAAGGAATCACCGAGAAACCAGAAACCCAGTATATCACGGGTCACCCTGGAGATTGGAGATCAGGTCCGAGTCGATGTGGGCATTCCGGAATCCAAATCGCCGTGGTGGGAAGTGGCCCAGATCCACAAGCCGATGATCAGTCCAGCGCCGATTATGAAAGGGATAAAAATGGCCATCGAGTAGTTGATGGCCACGTAGGGAGTCACTGCGGCGAGCAAAAAGGTGGCCCCGAATCCGACACGGAGTTGGCGCTCTAGGCGCACCTGCCTCTCACCTCCGATGAACCTCAGACCATGGGCGATTTTGAGGCCCGCCGTCAGTACGAGGGCCACGACGACCACCGAACCAATCGCCGTCGCGGTATACATGGCCACCGAGGGCGAGCCGCCCTCGGCATCCGCCATCGCCAGGGCGGGAAATCCAGAAATGGCCACAGCCGCCCACAGAGCGGCCATCCAGTGCCGGCCGAGCACCTTTTGCGTCTCGTATGTTTGCGCCTCATCCATGGGACACTTCGGGTTGGACCACAGTCCAGTAGTACATCGCTTCCACCCCAGGTAACTTCAAATTTCGTGCCAAAACGGGGAAAAGGCAACTTTTTTTCCAAAAACGCCCCGCCAGCCTATCGTGTGTGTACCCGACACCAAATCTTGGAATCCCGTGCATTTCAACGGGTGTGATAAAGATGGCTCCCATTGGAGCAATCTTCCTCCGAGATCGGTCAACCCTCCCCCGTCACGTCCTCCGAGGAGTCTGGTTGCGCTTCGTCATCCTCGACATCTGCTTGGGCGGGATCGAATTGAACGGCCCCCAATCGCTGTTGGAGTTCATCGAAAAACTCGTTGATATTGCGCGCATTTTGCCCCAGATCGGCCTGTCCCACCCGGGAGGCACTGCGGACGTGAACCCGGGAGACAAACTCCGTCACCGGCTCTGCGCGAATCGTGATATCATCGACGAACCCCAGCCGCGTGGTGCGCTCGGCATCGACACGCAGCGACGC
The DNA here is from genome assembly GCA_007119595.1 of Myxococcales bacterium. Lineage (GTDB taxonomy): Bacteria > Myxococcota_A > Bradymonadia > Bradymonadales > Bradymonadaceae > SLJM01. The sequence continues at coordinate 19,502 of SKPJ01000031.1, read as the reverse complement.
TGGATCGGCGTCGACCACCTCCCAGCGCTGCAGTTCTTCCACCGCCGCCTTGGCCTCTTCGTGAATTCGCGCCGGCTCCGTGGAGTAATAATGCGGCTGAAGTTCGGGATACTCCGGAGTTGCACCGGTCTCCACCTCGTTGAGAATGGGCCACGTCCAGGCCGTGACGATCATGGCCACCACCACGACTGTCGCCATCCCGCCGGCTACCATGTAAATGACTCGTTTCACGATGATGAATCCGATACGACGCTGATTACTTCCTCAAAGGTCGTCTTGCCCTGGGCCATCTTCTTTATCGCCGATTCCCGAAGCGACATCATCCCGTTGGCCCGCGCTGCCTTGCGAATTTCCGGAGCGCTGACCTCGTCGGCGATCAATTTTCGAATCACTTCGTCGACCTCCAACAACTCGAAAATTGCCGTGCGACCGTAATAACCGGTGCCTCGGCATCGAACGCAACCCTTTCCGTAATAGACGGGAAGAGTCTTTTTGGAGCGCGCCGGCAATTTGATATTGAGCAGCGAGACCTGCTCCGGCGTCAATTGATCCTTAGTTTTGCACTTGGTGCAGACAGTGCGCAATAGGCGTTGGGCCATGACCCCGACCAATGTCGACGACAGCAAAAAGGGCTCAACGTCCATATCCAACAGCCGTGAGACCGCCGAGGAAGTGTCGTTGGTATGCAGTGTCGAAAAGACCTGGTGGCCCGTCAGCGCTGCCTGGGTCGCCATCGACGCCGTCTCCGAATCTCGGATCTCACCGATCATGACCACGTCCGGATCCTGTCTGAGAATGGAGCGCAATGCCGTGGCAAAGGTGACGTCGATCCGCCGCTGGACCAGCACCTGGTTGAACTCCTGGTAGATCATCTCGATCGGATCCTCGACGGTCGTAATATTGACGTCGGGGCCGGCCAATTCCCGCAGCGAGGAGTACAAGGTGGTGGTCTTACCACTGCCCGTGGGACCGGTGACCAGGATCATTCCATGGGGTCGATTGATGAAATTGCGCCAGACCTTCAGGTCATCTTTAAAAAACCCCACATTATCCAGAGCCTGGATCAGATCCTGAGGATCGAAGATCCGGATCACTGCTTTTTCTCCAAAAGCCACCGGCAAAGTGGACACCCGAAGCTCCACTTCCCGGCCGGCCCGCTCGGTTTTGATGCGGCCATCTTGGGGTTTTCGCTTTTCGGCGATATCCATGCGGGCGAGCATCTTGATCCGGCTTACCAGTGCGGCATGAATGGCGCGGGGAAATTGGTAAATGGCATGGAGGACACCATCGATGCGAAGGCGAACCACGGTGTGATTGCGCTTGGGCTCGAGGTGGATATCACTGGCCCGCTGCTCGAAGGCATAATGCAATAGATACTCCACGGCGTTGATGACGGGCCGGTCCGTGGCGTCGATGGTCTCGACGTCCTTGAGCTGGATAAACTGCTCGAGATTGCCCAGATCCAGTCCCTGAACGACCTCTTGCTCGGCGGCGCTGATCGACGAACGCAGTCCGTAGACCTCGGTAATGATCTGCAAGATGTCGCTTTTGGGGCTGACCACCAGGCTTAGATCGCTCGGGATCAACGTGCGCAGTTCGTGGCGCAACAATTGGTCGTAGGGATTGTCCAGGGCCATGACGACCTTTCCCTCCTCGCGCCGCAAGGCCACACAACTGTGGCGCTTGGCGAAGGGACGGCTCATCGTCTGGGCGATCAGCTCCATATCCAAGTCGAGGGGATCCGGCTTTTCAAAGGGAAGTCCCACGTCTTCGGCGACGACCTGCATGATGTCGCTTTCGTCGATCATTTCACCATCGTCGCCGCGAAATCCAAGCCGTGCGACCACCTCCGCCGGCGTCACTTCGTAATGCGCCTGACGTCGTCCGTCTTCGCCGGCAACCTTTTCGCGCAGGATCTCCTCGCGGATCGGATGTTCCTGCTCCACCGCCTTTTTGGCTTGTTCTCTGGTCAACACATCGGCGCGCAACAGCAATCGCACCAGATATCTCACCGTATATTCGACGACTTCCGTCGTGGGTTTTGAACTCATCGGCTACCAGGGGACAAAAATCGTGAGATGGTGGGTAATACGAGGCCGTTAATTCACCCTAGATTGATCGCCGCCCGGGAGCAATTAATTCCGTCGCGGAGTAAGCAAAACCAGTGCTATTTTTTCTCACTGATTCCCATGCGTTGGCTGGTTCCACTGAAAAAGCCGGCAGACGGCTCATTTGCCGCCTGCCGGCTTCGATCAAACGCTTCGATCAAACGCTTCGGTCATCTCATTTTACTTCCGGCGGCTTTTCGGAAGGAATTTCCATATCGCCGCGGATGGAATCCAGCTCCTGACGCTGGTCGTCCGACAATTCACCCTGTTCCTCCAGCGTCTCTTCGAGCTGATCGAGTGACTCTTTGGCCGCCGCCTCCATCTGCTCCTGCGGAAAGAATGCGAGGACCCGCGAGGTATACAGCGTGCCCTCCGGTGAATCCGTGGTCTCCACCGGACAATAGCGATCATCCTCTACGCGCTCGGCCACGCCTTCGGCCATGGTCTCGATCACTCGTTGGTCATCCAAAAAGCCCTCCATGGCGCTACTCGTCGTTGCCGTCGACGCCTGAATCTGCTCGCCGAGGTATTGAACCACCTGCACGCGGGCCTCCCGCATCGCCAGAGAACGGGCCGCCGATTCCGACGCTGCCGGCGGTGAGACGCCGACGAAATAGGTTCCCTCGTTTGAGGTGGGTACAACATCGACCCAGCTACAATCCTGATCGGCGATGGCGGCGTCGGAGACGGTGAACGCAAAATACATATCGTCAAAGCTCATCGCCCGACTCCAGGCGGCACCGTCGGAAAACTCGACAGAGCTCTCGGAGACGCCGGGGACCGATCCACCAGCACTGAACTCGGCCTGAGAGCCGACAAATTGATAGATCTCACCGGTGCCCTTCCAAAATTCGGCCAGATACCGTCCCGAGCAACCGGTCACATTTTGCCTACAGCACTCCTCGTACTCCGGCGTCATCACCCCTCGCATCCGTTTGCTCAACTCGTATTCCACCCGCACCATGGCTCCATCAGAACTGCCCGCACTCGCCTGACCTCCGGCTCCTGCTGCCTGGGCCTGTGGGCTGACTCCCAGGGAAGCACCAGCGCTTCGCGACGCCTGGTAGACCTCGTCGTAGGTTCCACCGGCATTGACCTCCCGATATTCGATATATTGGCTGCACGTGGTCTGTACACCCCGTGTCTCATCGATATCGGCTTCCGAGACATCGTCGTTGATAAACTGACCGATATAATCGGAAGGGTCATCATCAAAACCGGCGCGAATATAAACCCCTCTCTGGGGCTCGATATGCAGCGAAGGCACCTCGTCGGGCATCTGTGCGCCATCGGGTCGATCAGGACTGCCGCTACAGGCGGTGGCGACGCTCATCGCCGCCACCGCCAGCAATACAACTCCGAGTTGAAATGGCTGTTGTAGATTGCGCTTCATTTCTTCTTCTCCTTGCAAATCAATTCAGTGTTCGTGGCGCAAGCTTATCGCCATCGTTGGCTATTGACCAACCATAATGACTTTCACTTTTCGTCGGCGACTCCTTGGAGCGTCGGTTGGCAAGAAAATTCAATCGACGGCTCCCAGTCGATGACCACCGTTGACGAATTGTAGTCCGTCGGGAATCCTCGACATCCAATTGCATCGATCGCATTTGCTACTTTTGGGTTGGCCCATGATGAAATCTCTTTTTCCTTTATTTCGCCCGGTCTTGTTCGTCATGGCCGTCGTTGTTCTCAGCTATGGGATCTGGTCGTGCAGTAGCGTACCGGAGATTCCCGACGAAGCCGCCGAAGAGCTGCAAAAACAAGCCGAAGACAAAGACGCTGAAGGCGATCGCGGTGAAGTTGCAAGCGACGAATTCGCATCCGCCGAAGTACCGGTTGCCGGTGCCGGAAGAGATGAAAGCGAGTGCCTTGGTCAACTCGTGCCACCCCGTGGTGCGGGAGGTCGCCAATACGATCAGGAGACGGCGATCTCCCAACAAGCCAGTTTTGAAGAACTCACAGAGCAAGCGCGCACCGAGCTGCGCGACCGAATCTGTCAGGGCATCCTCTGTGGCCAGATCGAACAACAAATCACGATCTGGGAGCCCCAAGAAAGTGAGGGATACCGATGTGTGATGGCGGTCATTGCAGCCGATCAACTCGAGGAGTGGAAGCGGGCCGTTGAAACCGATCTCGGAACCCGACTGCAGGCTCACGCCCAGGATGTAGTGGAGCGGGTGCAAGAATCTCTGGGCGGGGGAACCCCGCGAATGACCATCCATAATATCGATGATCACGGCGTCCCGGGCGGACTTCGCTCGGAGTGGCTACACAGGCATCTTCAAGACGCTCTCGATCGGGCCTCGGCTCATGTCATCCCCCTCGATCCGAGCTGGAGCGGACAGGGGCTACCCGACCGGGCTGATGGCGTCGTCACCGCTCAGATCGTACCGATGGGAGGAGTAGAGGACTCCCTGGAGGTCTCCTGGCAAGCCCGCACGGTGGACCGCGTCTTCAGCGGTGGTTCGGTCCACTTTCCGGAGGTCGTCGCCCCCGATATCGACCGCTCCACCTATCTGCCCCCATTTCCGGTAAAATTGGACGATGACAAGGTCGCGCTGCACTTCGACCGCCGCGACGGCGGCGGCCTATGTCACGGCCAAAAGACCGAGATCTGGCTGGAAACCGCCCAGGACATGCATGTGCGCGTCATCAATCTATTCGGTTCTGAAGGGGGAAGCGTGATCTTTCCGCCGATGCCGGAGACCGACGACCTCATCGAAGCCGGCCAACCAATTTCCCTCGGGGAATTCGAGGCATTTCAAGCCGGTAATATTGGCGTGGAGCGCTTTTTGGTCGTCGCCTCGCCGACTCCCGATGGACTGGGGCGCTTTGAGTCGGTGGATCAATTCTGCACCCTGCCACCGACGATGGTCCAAAGTCTGCAGCAAGGTCACGACCTGCCCCACGGCGACGAAACCTATCTATTCGAAACCGGTTTTCGCCTCATGGACGGAGAGGGTTGTCAGGAATATGACGCCAGCGACCAGTATATCGCGCGCGTCGAAGAAGCCCTCGCCGCCGCCCCGGGCTGTTGGTGACATACGACCGTTAGGGGCCGGCGGGATAGATAAAACACAGCCCGGCAATATCGGCCTCGTGAAGCTCTCGCTTTGAGGTCTCCCCGGCCGGAGAGGTCGCAAACATCGTCGCATCCGAGTGAGGGGAGTGATCGAGACCCACGAAATGCCCCACCTCGTGGGTAACGGTATTTCTCAGATCCACGACCACATCGCTGTCGGAATTCGTGAATTCGTACTCCGCCGTATTCAACTCGATATCGGCGCTCACGATCTCGCCGGTGGAGGTGCTGAAGGTGACCGTCGCCAGCGCCACGCCGTCATAGCCCGGATTCGTCCACGCGTCGTCGCGCCACACCACCAAATTCGTACTCTCCCCATCCGGTGAGAAGGTCAATTCATCCTCATCACTAAGACCATCGAAGACCAGATCGAGTCCCGAGCAATCCTGATCACTCCAGGTGTCAAAGGATTCAATGACAGCGTCTCGGACCTCGTCGGTGATCTGATCGCCGTCGTGGAGATCACTGGTTCCACGCTGGTTGATCACGTAGCTGATCTCGTCATCGTACCACAAAACGGGCTGTGGCTGTTCGTTGGGCTCGCAGGCACTAAATCCACTGGGAGTACAGGTTCTGGTTTGTCGAAAGCCGTACTCCTGCTCGGCGGCCAATAACTCGTCGGTGTCCGCCGGTTGAAACGCCGGGGAATCGTCGACCGGCGACACGTCTTCCCCAGAATCCGTGTCCGAGCCTTGTCCATCGTTGCTATCGTCGGCGTCCGAAAGATCTATTTCGTCTCCTGCATCACTTTCTTCGGCGACGTTGAGCCTGTTGTCGAAATCTTCCGGTGCCACACAAATTCCATCGTCGCTGCATTGATAATCGCCGGCACAATCATCGTCGCCGCTACATCTGGCATCATCGTCTGAACAACCGGCGATAACGACGACAAAGACAGCGAACAACAGTAGCGAAAGTCCCAGCTCGGGAGTTGAATTTCGAGAGTGATACATTTTTAATTCCCATAAAGTCGATGCAATCAGGCGATCCCTTCAGCCAGCCTCACTGTTGGCACCTTAGCCGAGTCGGAAAGGCGCTTCCAGCGTCTTGGAACAAAGAATTGATTTTCGAATCGATGTCTTTCCCCTCCCTAGACTGGACCGCCTTCGTGTTCACCATGTCTTCCGACCAAACTTCCTCCCGCCTACCTTGTTGTTCGGAATCCATCATCGCCTGCCACCTCTGGCGACCGATCATGTCGGGATCGCCAAGACGATTTGAGCATACTCACTGGAAAGGGCTGGAGAGCGAGCTCATCGAGCTATGGGTCGATCGCGTCGGAGGACCGCCTGAAGTGCTCGTCCTCGACGCGGATGCCACCAATCTTGAGCTCCACGGCGATCAGGAGGACAAATTCTTCGACGGGTATTACGGCCACTACTGCTACCTGCCGCTGTACATCTTCTGTGGAGGCGGCCAAAGTCGTTGACCGGCGTCGGATGGAGCCTCGTTTATCCGGCCCACAGGGCAGCCTGGAGACGGCAAAAGCGGGCAGACGTCGAGCTCACAGCGTACAAACTCCAGGGTTCGGGCTAATCCTGGCTCAGTTCAATATTGGAGGGCAACCCCTATTCTCACGCCGTGATTCAATAGGTAGCTAAGCGTTGGTGGTGCGTCTGCTTCGTGTTGAAAACTCGTTCGGTAAAACTGAAAGCTGTATCCAGCGGATACGTGGAGTAGATTTTCTATCGCCTGAATTTGAACTCCCGGATTGGCACCAAATCCGAATGTCGACGCTCCATCGATCGAGCCTTCCTGATCGCTGAGAAAAGCAAACGGCACCACATCGAAGTCCACCGAAAGTGCAAATCCATCCGTCAAGGGAACAAGCGAACGGGCACCAAGGACGACGGCAGTTCTGCTCGCGCTTAGAGTTGTCGTCTCCGTTTCGCCTTCCCCCCCCGTCACTGGATCTGTTTCACCTCCATTTGCATCCTCAAATCCATCTTCAAAGGGATCTCCTCCGCCCAGATCGAATAGTCCGGCCGGCACGTTGGAAACCCGAAACTTGTTGTAGCGCAATCCAGCCGTAAGTCGAATCTGAAGATTCACCGCATTCAGTGGCGAATCGAACCGATAGATTCCGCCCCCCTCGAGACTAAAATCTTGAACAAAGACACCGTATTCAATCCGCTCATTGTCGTTTTCTTCGACGATTGAGAAGGAGTTGAAACCATGATCGTAGTCGAGATATCCCCCGAACGGTGCGGGATCGGAATCGGATGTGGAAAATGGAAAAACTTCGCCATCCAGCCGAAACCCGAAAAATTGACTCAGTTCGCTGTCTGCAAACCCCGCTTCTTCCGCCATGCGAAAGCGCCCGTGAAAACGTAACCAGAGCACATCTCGGTCGTAGCGTTCTAGCATCTCTTGATGCTCTCTGGCTGCCTGGCGGCGAAACGCCTCGGCATCACTAATATCATCCCGAATATCATCCGGGCTTGTTTGTGCCTCCTGGGGCATCGCCGGTTCTTCTTCCGGCTGCGCCGCGGCTGGCGCCGGCGAATAGGTCTCCAAAAAACCCAATAATTCATGGCGAATGACCATCGCTCCTCCGCGGCGAATGGAGCCATCGGACCCTCGATCGGCCAAAAATTCGCGCTCGGTTCTGCCTCCATCGGAGATCAAGAAACGAACCTGGAAATCCTCGTCTGACAGTTCCTCAAACGCGATCACCAGATCGATACCACCACCGTCCATTATCCATTCCAAATCCGATGGGTTTTCCAGGATCGTATCGGGATCGAAAGCACGGGACTCGACCTGGCGTATAAACCAACTATGGGAGCGTAGATCGACATCTGGCACACTTCGCAACTCGGACAGGACCGTCTGCGTACCCCCATCGGCCAATCCCGTTACGACAATCCGCGTCGAACCCGAATCCTCATCAGCCAATGCACCAACTGAGCTAAACGTCATCGCCACCACGACCAACGTTGCCCATGCCCAGCATTTTGCTTTCCCGTACATTCGAAACCTCGTCACCGGACCCCAACTATTCACGACCGTTGTCCATCGACTTCACAGTTAGCGCCAAAGATTGGAGAACAACTGGCCAACAATTCCTCTCACAATGCAGAACGAAACCAAACTTTTTCATAAGTCACAACTTTCTGGTTTGCGCATTTCCAGGGCGCAATTTAGCTACATCGCAACACCACCCGTACGATGGCAGGTAAATTCTGCATCGTTACCACCGCGTGCACAACGGAGCTGCGTCAGGAAAATGGTGAGAGCAAAAGATGACATCTTCAGCCGGCAAAGCGGATGGTTTCAGTGAATTTTCGTTCCCGTTATGCCCAACGAAATGAAAGGCGACGTCCGAGCAACCACTCATCGATGAATCAATATTGGAAGATAAGCCCCGCGCGTAATCCGTGGTTCAACTCATAGCTAATCAGAGATGGGAAATCCTGATCCCCTAGATCCATACGCGACTGGTAGAGCCGAAAGCTATATCCGGCAGATACATGGAAGCGATCTTCCACGGCCTGAACTTGAATGCCCGCATTGCCACCAAATCCAAAGGTAAAGGTGTCCACATCGTCCAGGTCGTGCCTCAAAAATGCAATGGGCATCACATCTACATCCACCGCAAATGCAAGGGCTCCAGTCAACGGCAGAGTCGCCCGGGTTCCAAGGACCAACGAGACTCTGCTCATGCTCAGGCTACTCGTTTCCAGTTCGTCGTCGTCCTCCTCCTCTTCATCCGCCGATTCAAACATCAGAGTTTCGAGTGGAAAATTGGACATCCGAAATTGGTTGTAGCGCATTCCAGCTTTGAGCCGTAACTGGAAATTCGACTCATCCAAGGGTGACTCGAGGCGATAGAGAGTCCCCGTCTCGACACCAAAATCTTGCACAAAAACATCATACTCCACCGTCTCACCGCCGGACTCCTCGATGAGAAAGAACGAGTTGAAGTTATGAGTGTAAGTCATATAAAAGCCAGCCTGTGCGCGGTCGGGATCGGTGGCCCCGAAGGGAAAGAGCTCAGCATCTAATTCAAATCCAAAAAAATCATTTACGGCCTCGTCCAAAACGCCGGGATCTTCTATCTGCAAAAACCGCCCGTACACATGCATCCAAAACATATCTCGTTCGTAGAGTTCTCGCAGCGCTTCGTGCTCCGCAGCCGCCTGGCGACGAAACGCTTCTGAATCGCTTAGCTCGTCGACATCATCTGCTCCCTCCGGCTGAGATTGGCCAGCTTCCGCGACCGGCTCCGAGGGCTCGGTGCTCGTCGTGTCCGCGCCCAGATATTCCTCCAATTCGTGGCGAACGAGCATCACCCCACCGCGGCGAATGGAACCGTCTGAACCCCTATCGGCCAAAAATTCACGCTCCGTTTTTCCTCCATCGGAACCAATAAAACGAACTTGAAAATCTTCGTCCGACGCCTCGTCAAAGACGATCACCAAGTCGATGTCGGCGCCGTCCATCACCCATCCCAAATCCGATGGTTGATCCAGGATCCTATCGGGGTTGAACGCACGAGATTCGACCTGACCTACAAACCAACTCTCGGAGCGCAGATCGACATTTGGCACCTGTCGCAATTCCGAAAGTACGATCTCGCCACCATCGTCGCTCACCCCCGTCACCACCACTCGTGTCGGACTCGCTTCCTCGTCGGCCACGGCGCCCATGGAGATCGCCGTGATCAACACCATCACCAACGTCGCCCATGCCCAGCGCCTTACTTTCCCATTCATTTGGACCTCGTTTCCCTGCCCCGACCATTCACAACCGTTTCTGCGTCCACTTCGCAGAACCTGTGCATCGATTCAATTCAACACCTCGGACGACAACTCTGGAGCCGGGCGGTACACGCAATTTTTCGCACCCTTCTGTCTCAATGGGGCGATTCCATCACCGCAACCACGAGGGCCGGACCAAAATCAGCAATACGATCTCTTCGAACCACAAGATCTGAACGCCCTTGGTGACCGGTGGCGCTTCTCAACGCCCACCGCATATCCTCTGGCCGATCGCGAATACCAAAGGATGTTCATTCGCAACGGACATGCCACAATGCCGATGATTTCACACTCAAAAAAAGTGGTCTGGCATCGAGGCGAAAAAATCCAGTTCGGCGCGCCCGATTGTCGCACGCTGTGCAGACAAACTCAACCCGTCATCTAGCCCGCAAATCTCACGCGGAATCTACTGCGGCTTCGCAAATGCGCATGGACAGTGGCGGTGACCGCTCCCTGTCGGTCGCTCTCCCTCCGCAATGTGAATTGCGTCGGTCATCCCCATCCCCTGTCCCTGCGCCCTGCTTTGCCTCGTGAACGAATCCGCGTGAAATTTACGGGCTAGTGACGAGGCGAGGTTGTTTATGAGGTTGTCTCGGTTTCTTCGGCGATCACTTATAGACCGCCTTCGCATTCACCGGGTCTTTTGGCCAGGGGTGCTTGGAGTAGCGAGCGCGGAGTTCTTTTCGCACCTCCGGGTAGGTTCGCTGCCAGAATCCGGCGAGATCGTCGGTGACCTGGGCCGGCCGAAAATTGGGGGCCAAAAGATGCATTAGCACCGCGATGCGTCCGCGGGCGATCCGTGGGGTTTCGGTCCAGCCGAAGATCTCCTGGATTCGGACCGCCAATATCGGGGGCTCGTCGATCCGGTATTGGAGACGGATTCGGCTGCCCGTGGGGACTTCGATGCGTTGGGGGAGTTCTTCGTCGAGAATCCGTCTCTGCTCGCTGGTCAGATATGCGCCGAGCATCGAGGGAAGAGACATCCGGCGGAGTTCGGCAAAGGAGCGCTTTCCCCACAGAATTTGCTGCCAGATTTCGGCCTCTTCGTTGCCCCGTCTATCGCCATTTGACAGCCTGGGAAATTCGGCCTCCTCGAACCACCGGCGAGCGCATTCCCAGCGAATCAGATATTGGTGATCGTCGTTGCCGAGGTCGAAGGCCCGCGGGACGTCTTCCAGGGCATGAGTCATCAATTTGCGGGTTACTTCTTCGGGGTCTGCACCGTCATCGACGGAGACGATCTGCTCCTGGAGACGCAACTCTGCGAAGCGCCGGATCTTGCGGGCCATGACCCGTTCTTTCTCGTCGTCGAAGCCAACCTCGACGAGCTCTTCGAAGCGAGTTGGAAAGTCCTTCTCGAGCCATGAAAGTTCCACCTTGCTCGCCAGCCGAATCAAGGCCCGGGAGTCGACGCCGCCAACGGCCGATCGAGCTCTCGTCTCGCCGGCGACCACGGGAGCGACGATAAAACGGGCATCGCGCACGACGCTCTCATAGGCCAGCGTCATCGGCTCCCCGCCGACCATGACGAATTGATCGCTACCCTCCTCGCGGCGCATGGCGATCCGATCCGGAAAGCCGGCCAACACCGAGCGCAGAGCGTCGTCTTGAGTGCCCCCGCGGCTCTTTCGGTCGACCATCTTTCGAAGCTGGCGACTGACCTTTTTTACCCGCCGTGCCCCACCGGTATGGGTCGAGAAGCCGAGTCGCCGGGCCGATTGGCGACGCCCCGAGGCCACAGCATCTAAAAATTCAGCGCGCACGAGAATATCGGAGTCGTCGCTCGGCGCGTCGCGCTCGACGGAATTGACGAAGTCGCGCTCCGAGATGATGGCCGCCATCTGTGCCGCCCGGTCGGCGACACCGCGCTTTTCGCCCTCGATCAGCATCCGACCCATTCGGGGATGCACCGGAAGGTCGAGTAACCGCTTACCCAGATCGGTCAACTGAAAACGACCCGGTTCCACGGCGCCGAGCATCTCCAACAATTTCAGCCCCTGCCGAATGGCGTGGTCCGGGGGAGCGTCGAACCAGGCGAACTCCCGGGGGTCTGCACCGCTCCAGGCCAGCACTTCCAGGACCACCGGGGTCAGATCGATACGCCTGATCTCGGGCTCGTCGAATTCGTCGAGGCGATGTTCATAGGCCGGTGTCCAGAGCCGAATGGCGCGCCCCGCTCGGACGCGACCCGCGCGCCCGGCGCGCTGCTTGGCCGACGCCATGCTCACGTGCCGAAGCTCCAAGTTATCCAGCCCACTGGCTGGTGACATACGCATCTGGCGCACCTTCCCGGAATCGATCACCACCGTGACCCCCTCAATCGTCAGAGAGGTCTCGGCGATATTGGTGGCGGCGATCACCTTCCGCGGGCCCCCGGTCTCCAGGGCCCGATCCTGCTCCTTATGGGACAATCCCGAGTATAGCGGCAACAGCTCGATGCCCTCGTCCTTCCCCCACTCCTTAAGCGAGTCCAGACAGCGGTGGATTTCGCCTCTGCCGGGCATGAAAATCAAGATATCGCCGCCGTCATCGCGCTCACTACCGACGAAACGGCGTACCATGCGAGCCGCCTCGTACTCGATGCGGTCTTCCGGCGGTTTGTCGAGATATTCGATATCCACCGGAAAGGTTCGGCCTTCACTGCGGAGAGCGGGAATGTCGAGGTAGTCGGCGATTGGTTTGGCGTCGAGAGTCGCCGACATGACCACGATTTTTAGATCCTCTCGAACCTCTTGAACCTCCCGCAAAAAAGCGATCGCCAGATCGGTGTGGATGCTCCGTTCGTGAAATTCGTCGAGGATGACCACGCCGACGCCCTCCAAGAAGGGATCGCTCTGGAGTCGCCGGGTCAAAATCCCCTCGGTGATAACGGCCAGTTTGGTCTTGTTACTGACTCGGCGATCGAAGCGAACCTGGTAGCCCACCTCGCCGCCTACCTCGGCGCCTCGCTCATAGGCGATGCGCCGCGCCGTGGCTCGGGCCGCCACCCGCCGGGGCTCGAGCATGATGATCTGGTCATCGCCGGCGAGCCGGGCATCCAGTAGGGCCGGAGGCACTCGCGTGCTCTTTCCGGCGCCTGCCGGCGCCTCGATGACGACGCCGCGGTGTTCTCGAACCGCTTCCACCACCTCCGGCAAAAGTGGATCGATGGGCAATGCGCTCAATTCACTCATATTTCTCGCGCAATCGTGGTGAAAAGGGGCTCAAAAACCGGGGAGCAGCGGTCGAAACCAGGGAGTACCGGCCAAGATCAACACCAACCCGATGGTAAAGAAGATCGCCGCCCGCTTGTGCTTTGAAAAGTCCTCGTCCGCCCGCTTCGCCATGATGGAGCCCACCTGCACGACCACCACAGCGAGAATCATCAGCGTAATATGTTCCACGAAGAAAAAGCGAAATTGGCGCTCCCCCATCGCCGCCCCCGGATCGTCGAATGCAGCGCGCACCAGGGGACTTTGCACATATAGCAAAAGCCCCAACAACAACTGCAGGTGCATCGTAGCGACATAGGCGACGGTGCGTATCCGGTCGCCCTTCTTCCACTCCCGCTTTGTGACGACGCCATGCCAGGCTCCGCCGATGGCAGCTACGGCCGCCAACATCACGGCCCAACGCAATATATTGTGAATCGCTACCAATACCTGGAATCCTTCCATTACTGCACCTGTCGCTTTGAGGTTGTACTCGGCAAATCGTTAGGTTCTTCGGATCGGCAACCTAGTACTAGGGCAGCCTCCCATCAACCCCGACACTCCTTGAAAAAAACGCCTTTTACCCCCTCGCCCATTCGCGATAGGCTTAGCGTCGACAATTTCATTCAATGTTCATGACACTTCATTGCGCAGCGAGAATACAATGACCCCCGAGGGAACGATCCAACAGATCGAGACCAATCTCTTGCTCGGTATTCAATTTGACGAATCCAATTTTCGTCACTTTTTGAGGGAATACCATCGCAGTCTGCGCAATCGATTTCCCTCCGAAGAGATTCCCGACTTTAGCCCAGCCGTCGTTCTCAACACCTTGATCGCACGCCACGAGGAGCACTGCGACGACGGCCGCGCCGGACGCCGCTACGAAGCTCTTCGTGCCTACGCTCACCGCGCTCACCGTTTGGATCTGGCGCTGACCGGAAGCGATTACGGTCAACTCGAACAACGCGATGCCCCCTATAATTTCGACCGCGTCTTCTATCACGTGGGACGTAAATTGGTCACCGCCGGGGTGCGCATGGAGTATCCCGGCTACAATCCCTATCGCTCCACCAGAAAGTTGGATATCTCCTTTGTGCGAGAAAATCTCGACGATTTGCTGGAGCTGGTCCCGGACTATTTGTGGTGGGCGATGCACGATCAGCGAGAATTGATGGCTCGCATGCTGGACCCCCAAAAGATCGACGAAACGCGACGCCAGATCGAGCTTGCGGGCTTCGACCTCGATAATTTCGGGCTCTATCTCACCAACCAGGAGTGCATCTTTCTTCCCGGTGAACTCGACGATGAGGCCGATGCCCAACAGGCCACGGCAACCGAGAAAGCGTCCTAATCGTACAACCCGCGCCATCGGGAATGGTGGATCAACAACAGCGCAGGGATTATTTTTCGGGCCCATTGGTGCTGCGAGCGATGATCTCTCCCTTCATGGCCAGATGGTCCTCGATGACCTCGACCATCGACTGTAGTGTCGTCGCCCTCTGCGGATCGGCGGCTGTGGACAGCGCCTGCTCCCGCAATGCACCACAGGCATCATGAAGCGCCGCCGACGCGTCGGCCGGTGTCATCGGTGCTTCACCTGTCGGCGGTTTCGGCGGCTTCATCTCACCGACATCTCGTGGCGTCGAAAAGCCCTCCAGACGAGCCAACAACTCCCCCATCATGGGGGCCATTGAGGAGGCGACCATCGGTTCATCGATCTGGGCGGTAATCGCCGGACGAAGCCCGGACACCTCGTCATGGGCACGCGGCGGCCACGGGCTATTTGGACCATCGAGTTTCATCGCCATGGTTCAGTTTCCAAATCGATGGGGTTATTGCCGATTTTGGCGCCACATGCGTGCGGCGACATCATCCATTTTCGCCGCTTGTCGGCGTTTGTTGTCCAACTTCTTTTTTTCTTTCCACTTCTCGTAGTGCTCTTCGACGGCTTTGACCTGTCGGACCGCCTCGAGCATCGATCTTCGCGCCTTCTCCATCTGAGTGCGGGCCTCTGTTTTTTCCCTGCGCGCAGATTCGACTTTATTCCACGCCTGTTCTTCGCGCTCACGTAGACCGGCGAGGTAGTGATCGAATTTCTGAATCTTCGCCATCGATGCCGAGCCCTCGAGGAGTTGATCGTCGAATTGTTGGCACTTGTTGCGTCGGTCGCGGACCATCTTTCGGTGCTTCGTTTCCAGCCGCTGCACCTTCTTGGCGAGATCCCCATGCACGGTCATCGCCCGGGCATAGCGCTTTTCGGCATCGTCGCGCTCCCGATTTCGAAGCTGTAGGAGGGTCTTTAAATCATAGTCGTCGTCGGCCGGCATCGATTCCTCCTCATGCGTCTATCCAAACAGATCCAATAGCAATGCTTTTGTCTGCTCCATCTCAGTGAACTCCTCCATACCCTGCTGCAACAGGGACTCCATCTCCTCGATATAATCAATGGCCAGATCGACCTCCATATCCGTGCCGTATTCATAGGCGCCGAGGCTGATCAAATCGCGCTGCTCCTCGTAGGTGGATAAGACCTCGCGGAACCGACCGGCAGCAGCGACGTGCTCATCGGTGGTGACGCTCTTCATCACCCGCGACAACGAGGGCAATACGTCAATGGCCGGCCAGTGATTGCGACTGGCGAGATGGCGGCTCAATATAATGTGCCCGTCGAGAATTCCGCGCACCTCGTCGGCGATGGGCTCCTCCATATCGCCACCGGCGACGAGAACGGTATACAGCGCCGTAATGGAACCGACGTCGTCATTTCCAGTCCGCTCCAACAGCCTGGGAAGCATGCTGAACACGCTGGGCGGATACCCCTGCCGAGCAGGTGGCTCTCCAGCGGCGAGCCCCACCTCCCGCTGAGCCCGCGCAAAGCGGGTCACGGAGTCCATCATCAGCAGCACCTCTTTTTTTTGGGCCCGAAAATATTCGGCGATCGCCGTCGCCACAAAGGCCGATTTGAGCCGCACCAGGCTGGGCGCATCGCTGGTCGCTACGACCACCACGGCCCGCTTTAGTCCCTCCTCGCCCAATACCTCGTCGAGAAAGTCGCGCACCTCGCGGCCCCGCTCACCGATCAAGGAAATGACCACTACTTCGGCGTCACTGCCCTTTGCAATCTGACCCATGAGCGTCGACTTTCCGACCCCGGAGCCGGCGAATAATCCCACTCGTTGCCCTCTTCCAACGGTGAGTAGGCCGTCGATGGCGCGGATCCCCATCGACATGGGCTCGGTGATCCGCTTTCGCGTAAATGGATCCGGTGCTGTTCGCATCAACGGCCAGTCGCAAAAGCCCGGCCCTCCAAGCGGCGGTCCACCGTCGATGGGACGCCCCAGCCCATCGAGAACTCGTCCCAAAAGCCCGTCCCCACATCGCACACTCATGGGCTCGCCGGTGGACTCGACGCCTGCACTGGGTCCGATTCCCGAGACCTCTCCCATGGGCATCAACACCACCTCCTCTCCTTCGAATCCCACGACTTCGGCGCGCATCACCGAGCCATCGCGGAGCCGAATTTCGACCAACTCCCCGACCACGGCCTCAGGCACGCTGGCCCGCACAACGAGGCCCGTCACCTCTTGGACCCGTCCGCGTATGCGCACCGGAGCCGCTTCGTCGAGCCGCTCCAGATAGTGGCCCAAAAGCGAGTCCTGACCTTCGCCTGGCTGTGAAACTTCTTCTCCCCTCGTCATGAATTCTGCTCCGTGAGTCCACCGCCCCGATCGCCGCCGAGCAACGTCTCGCGCAGCACATCGAGTTGGGTTTCGAGTCGGGCATCGATGCGTCCGGACTCGGTTTCGATGACACTATCACCGCGATTCAGCGAGGAATCGGCCTCGAAATACACCGGTACCCCCTCCATATCCCTCGCATAGTCTTGTCGGGCGGATTCCACGATGTCGTAGTCCTTGGGATGCACATAGATGACGATCTCTCGCCGCCCTCGTGCCGAGGTCAGCGCCTTTCCGACGATATCTCGAACGACGTCGGGCTGTACGTCGATGGAATGACCGATGATGCGCCGCGCGATCTGAAACGCCAGGGTCACCATATCCCGTTCGGCCCGGCTACATAATTTGCCATATTCGGCGCGTGCCCTGCCCAGTTCCTCCATGCACTCCTGCATGGCTTCCACCCGACCCTGTTTGCGCGCTCTTTTTTGAATCAGTTGGGCCTCTCGTCGAGCCTCGTCCAGTGTGTCTCGGGCCTGTTTTCGCAAGGTGCGAAGTTCATCATCGATGGCCCGCAGATCATCGATGACTCGGGCTCGAATCACGCGGCCCTCTTCGAATAGAGGTCTCGCCGCACGAACGACGTCTCCTTCGCGCTCCAGCACCGTCGGTAGGGGTTCAGTCATCGGCTCTTCTCTCACTTTGATCGTAGAAAAGTGCAAAGATCCAATCCGCAATCAGCGGGGTAAGTTCCGGCTTGCCGCTTCGAACACAGGCGATGCGGTACACTCGACAGTGCCGGGCGATCGGGTCGGGCAGACTGTCTTGGAGTCGATTGATCACACGACTTTGTCGAAAAATGGCGGCACTGACGACGAAAAACAGCCCCAGAAGTGCCAGCTCTTCATCGGGTCGATGCCCTGTCGCAGCGATGCGGCAATACACTTCGTTGATTCGGCGCAACACGGGCGTGGGAAGGTCGGGTACGGCGCGCAGCCGAGCCTGAACCCGTTGGCCAATCGACGGTGGAAGCGCTCGCATCAAAGCGGCGAGACGGCGCCGGACCGCCGTGCGGGCCACCGCCCCTACCAACACCGCGCCGAGTATGACCAATCGAGTCGCCGCCGGTTGCGCGGCCTCCTCATCGAGCCAACGCCGCAGATCGAAATGACCATGGCTCCACACCGAAAAGTCTCCTCCCTGTCGTATACCAACGCGCTGCACGAGTCTGTGACAGCCCCGTTCACGAGCACTGGTAGTCGCATCGCCAGTCAGACCATCAAACCCCACCTTTATCGCCTCTCGACGCCGCGGTGAAATTACTCGCTCATTGCGCTGAAACCAGGCGCAAAACCGCGCCTGTTCCAGCAACTGCTCCTGTTGCCGAATCCCCTCGGGTTCTTGATACTCGACGAGCCTCACCAGTGGTCCAGCCGTCACTTCGTCGACCATTTCATGCACCTTGTCGAACGCTCGGCATCGACTGGCAGCAAATAAAAAGCCCGCCTCCGACGACGTCAATTCATTGACCCCGTTCTCATTCAAGCCATCCCTCCCTCGCGATTTCCGCGCTTGCGCGTCAGCACCATATAGACGAGGCCCGCGGACAGAGCGATGATGACGGCCCCCATCAAGAGCATGACAAACCGAAGCAATCCCTGGCTGTGAGGTGCCACCGAGATCGGCCCCACCTGGGCAAATTCGAATTCCGCGCGAGGTTGCTCCGTACCGGATACGGCACTCATCACGACGTGAACCGCTTCGGGGTCCAGATCCTCAACAGCGCCGCTGACCAACTGCCGGATACCCTCGGCATCCAGCGGCGGTTGCTCCATTCCCGCCCGCCATTGAACGAGGACACTGGCCCGAGGATCGGAGGTCTCGCTACCCGTCAACTGCACCCGTGGCTGTTCAGGGAGTACGAGGTGGACGTGGGCATCGACGATTCCCTCCACTCGCAACAGACTGGACTGCAATTCACGTGCAGTGGCGTATTGCAATACCACGCGCTCTTCTTGTGCTGTGGGAATCAATCCACCGCCGGGGTAAAAATCATCGAACCCACCTCGATCCGGCCAGGGGAATCCCTCTTGCTGTAGCACCGTCCAGGCGTCGATGCGTTGTGGTCTGGGCACTTCTACAGCCCAGCGCTCGTCGTCGTCGGGATCGCGAATCTTTTCGGCCTCCAGACCCTTCTGATGGAGAGTGACCACCATGGCATTGGCCTCTCGTTCGTCCAGATCGTGATGCAGTGGCTCATTGCAGCCCAGGAGGAGCCCCACCAGCAACAGCCAGCCCCCCATCTTCCAGAGTGCAGCCCGGCGACCACCGGATTTCAGAATCCAATCCATAGATATTCCAACGCTTCAGTCAGCCCCATCACCTACCACCGATAGATCCACTCCTAAGAGGTCGAGCGCAGGACGTCGTTGCCCCCTTCTCAGACCTGAGTATTCATCACATCCTTGATGCCACTGGTGGCATTTTCCACGACCTTGGTGGTCAAATCGACGCGCTGGGAGTAGCTGTAGATCACGGCCTGCATCTGGAGCATCTCTTGCTGACTCATATCGGAGCCGTTGATGCATTTATCCATCATCGCCTGGATATCCGACTCTTCATCGAGCATGCGCTGGACGAAATCATCGGTGGGAATTTCAGCGGCCGGCTCGATGGCA
>SKPJ01000521.1 GCA_007119595.1 Myxococcales bacterium | reverse complement strand
GAGACCGACGCCGGCGAAGAGAGCGATATGGACGCCGGCGCCTCCGACGTATGATGAGCCCTCCCGGGGCCCCTCAGCGAGCACTCCCACCAATCACCAGTAGATACTCGTCGATGGCCTCCAGACGGGTGTGATTCACCCCCCTCCAGACGCTCCGGTTGCCCCGGACCGGGACGATGCTCGATCATGGAGGAATCGAAGAAGATTTTCGGCATCTCATCTCGCTTTGCATTCACCCTGAGTTAGGGGGCAATGTGGTTGGCCACTTGCGGGCTACTTGCGGAGAGGTGCGGATTCGCAATACTCGCACACTCATCGACTATCATCCATCGACTCACCGCAGCAGTGATCATGTCCAACGCGTCGCCAGCGTCCATCACGGAGGAACACAAGGTATTCACCGATCGCTATCTGCTCCGCGATCCGTTGGGCCGGGGCAGCATGGCCGCCGTCTATCGAGCCATGGACCAACAGACCTCGCGGGAGGTGGCGCTCAAGATGCTCTGGCCCCATCTTCGAAGCGATGAGCTGGTCGAGCAGCGTTTTCGCCGTGAATTCGCCGTCCTCCAGCGCCTCCAACACCCCCATATCATCGATGTCTTCGACCTCGCCGACGACGGTGAGACGCTGGCGCTGGTCATGGATTTCGCTCCCGGTGGTAGCCTCGAAGATCGGCTGCGCGAGGACTCTTCGCTGGACGTCGACGCCGTGCTTCGACTCGCCATTCAGGGACTCGACGCCCTCGCCGAAGCCCACACATTAGGGATCGTTCACCGTGATCTAAAACCATCAAACCTGCTATTCGACGCCCGTGGGGACCTGTTATTGAGCGATTTCGGCATCGCCCACGTCGCCGATATGGTGGCTCTGACGACCCAAACGATGATCTTGGGCGCGCCGGAATATATGGCTCCCGAACAGGCGAGGTCGTCGCAGGTCGACGCACGAGCTGATCTCTACGCTTTTGCCGCAATATTATTTCGGGCGCTGAGCGGCCAGCTCCCCTTTCGAGCGCTGAGTCCCCTCGACGTCATTCGCAAACACAGCGAGGAGGAACCACCGGATATACGCCAATACGCCCCCGGCGTGCCCGACGAAATCGCCGACACCCTTCGAGCGGCCATGGACACCGATCCCCAGCGGCGATTTCCCACCGCCCGCGCTATGCGCCGGGCCTTACTCGGCGAGACCACCAAGCTGCATTGGATGCCACAGACGTTGGCGAGTGCCGTTACCTGTCCTCATTGTGACGCGCCAACGATCGAGGCCTCCTCGATCTGCGTGGAGTGCGGCAAGGCGCCGGCAGTTGCCTCGGGTCGACCGAGACGGCGCTGGCATCACAGCATAAGCCAGGGCAACGAATGGGTGGGGCATCTACTCGATGTCTTCACTGTGCTCGGCTTTCTTTTCTTCTGCGCCGTCGTGCTGGGCCTACTGATAACGGGACTCTTGGAACTCGGAGTAGCAACCGGTGAAGGCGTGCTCATCCTCTTTGCCACAGTCGCCGCGATAACCGGCGGAGTCCTGTGGTTTTTCTTTCGCTCCGGTGCCGATTCGTCGCCCAGTCAACGAGAGGAGACCTTTTATGAGCTGGGCCGCCAACTCAAGGCGATCGATGACCGGCCAACGCGCCGACTCGCGCGCTCTATCGTCTTCGAGACATGGGAGCTCCTCAAGGTACATGACGAGGTGGGGTCATCGACGGTCGTCGAACCTGACGGGGTCCTCGAATTGACGCGCCGTGCACTCGCCCGCAGCCGTGCTCGAGCTGAAAGTGAGCTGGAGAGCGCGCTGACGAGTGCCCATCTGTTGGCTGCTCAGGCCCGACTGGGCGAGCTCCGCGACGATCTTCGGGCGCGCCGGGGATTGCCATCGCCGATGGAGGCCCTGCGAAAAGCCGCAAACGACCTCGAAAATATCGAGCAAGCGGTCCTGGAAGTGGAATCGGATATTGCGCGATGGGAGCGCGAATTCGAAGAACGAGCTGACGGGTCTGTGGGCTCATCTAAAGCGGCCCTGCCCGAGCGATTCGACGTCATTGAGGAACTGGGACACGGCGCAACGGGGAGGGTGTTTAAATGTCATGACCATCAACGCGATCAGACGGTGGCTCTCAAGGTCCTCCACGATCACCTCCGGACGGACCGGGCCACAGTGATGCGATTTCGGCGCGAAGTGGAGCTGATGCAACAACTGGACGACGAATATATCATCGCGGTCCACGAATTGGTCGAATCCGATGCGATGGTGGCGATCGTCATGGAGTTTCACCCGGGACGTGATCTCGACCAACGCATCGAGGACGACGGTC
The DNA here is from genome assembly GCA_007119595.1 of Myxococcales bacterium. Lineage (GTDB taxonomy): Bacteria > Myxococcota_A > Bradymonadia > Bradymonadales > Bradymonadaceae > SLJM01. Next base: position 11,996 of record SKPJ01000521.1, on the reverse strand, counting down.
CCCTACATCCCGATGCTGTAGAGAGGCTCGCGCATCAAGTCCTTCAGGGCCTCCAATCCGCTCATGCACAGGGCATCGTCCACGGCGATATCAAGCCCCATAACCTGCTGCTCAATGATGAAGGCCACGTCAAGATCATTGATTTCGGTATCGCGCGACAGGATTTCGCCGACATGACGGAGTCGATGCACCTCGGGACTCCCGAGTATATGGCACCTGAACTTCTGTCATCACCGCTTTGTGACGGACGAGCCGACCTGTATGGGCTGGGCATCAGTCTGTACGAAGCCACCACGGGAGAACTCCCGTTTCAGGCCTCCACACTGGCTCGACTCGTCGATATTCACCGCCAGGGTCTGCAGCTCAATAAGCGGCCTCTGCGCCATCTATCGGCTCCGTTGCGCCAGGCGATTCAAAAAGCGGTGGCCTCCGACCCGGTGGACCGCTTCGAGACCGCCGAGGCCATGCTCGCCGCCCTCGACGATCCCGATGCCACCGAACGGGAGGGATCGACCCCCGAAGAGCCCTGCTTAGTATGCGGCAAAGAGCGCATCTCGGAGCTCATCACATGCCTGGCCTGCGGGAGCCATCGGACCCTCCAATTGGGCGGCAGCGGCACCGCCGCTATCGTCCTGTGGCCCCCGCCGAATCGCGAGCATTATACCGAGGATGAGAGGCGCCGGCTGAGCGAGTTCTTCGTGGAGATCGAGGGAGCCGAAGCGGTCGATAACCTCGACGATAAATTGTCGACCCTCCCAGCCGTGATCGCCCAAGACTTGAGCGACGACGATGGGAAAGCGTTGGCGGCCTACCTAAAGACGATGGCGATCAACGTCGAGGTCGTGCCATCGCTGGGCAAGCTCCCCTATGGGGCGTTTTTAAAATCCCAACTCACGGACCTGAAGCGGAGCGGATGCGCCCCGATCTTTGCCCTGGCGTTTGGCTCGCTATTCTTCTTCATTCTGGCGATTCCCATATTGTATTCCCAATTGGATTCCAGGCCCGTCAGTGACGGACTATTGCTGGGGACCCCAATCGTTGTCGGTCTCGTGCTCTTTTTCTACGTCTACCTGGCTCGAATCGAGCACTTGATGACGGTCGAACCCATCGATCGGAAAGCACAACTCGGACCTCCCTGGGAAGCGGAAGCCCGAGAGCTATACCAGGAGGTCGAATCGCATCGACTTCGACAACTGATGCACCGCTTCGTCTCCCTCGCCGCCAATCGCTGGCGAGTTGCCCAGTCCAACGCCCTGGTGCTCGATTCGCTGGACAAGACAGTCGAGCAGTGGTTCGCCGCAATACGCCAGACCTGGCAGTTGGAGACCGATCTCACCGGTCTGTCTGCCGGCCAATTGCGGCGCGAACTCGACACCGTGCAGGACGCCATCGAGCGCTCCAATAGCACCTCTCAAACAGCGGAGCTCATCGATACGAGAGTGGAGTTATTGCAGCAGATAAGGAGCCGCGATGAGAAGTACCATCAACTGGCCGAACTGATGCGGGAATTGCTCTCCACCCTGGCGGATTTTTCGGCCAGCGAGGCGACGCACGTTGACGTAGAAGACGACGAGACCGAAAACGCACCGGCTTAAGCCCTACAAATTTCGGGTGATTTCGCTTGATGACCACATCTCTCCGGATGTGCTTTCGTGGACCAAGAACCATCCATCGCGACGAATAAATCTCATGGCCCATCGTGGACTAAAGGAGAAATGAACGGTGTGTTTCGCCCTTCTCAGGGGGGCCCGGTTTGCTGTAGAGTCGGCGGCGAGTGGAGCGGTTACTAATGGACTAAAATATAGATGGGATGGACGATGCGGGTTTTGCACACCTCGGATTGGCACCTCGGCGTGAAGATGAAGCGGCGAAGCTGCCATGAGGAACAGGCGGCCTTTTTGGACTGGCTCATCGAGCAGATTGGAAGGCTCGAGGTGCAGGTTCTGGTGGTGGCCGGTGATATTTTTCACCGGGCCTCGCCGTCGAATCGGGCCCGAAAGATGTATTATCAATTTCTGGCCGATGTCTTTCGCAAGACCGACCTTCAAAAGGCGGTGGTGGTGGCGGGAAACCACGACTCACCCTCCGGATTGGAAGCGCCGCGAAGCCTGTTGAATGCGCTCGACATCCATGTCGTGGGTGGTCGCACCGTGGGAGAAGAGGAGCGCCTGGAATGGCTGTGCCCGATCGAGGGTCAGAGTGGCGATGTGGAACTCGTCGTCTGCGCAGTTCCCTATATCTCGGAGGCTCGCATCGGGTTGGGACATCACCTCGAGGAAGGCGAGACCGACCTCCAAAAACGCTTCCACGATGCCTTTCGACAGCTCTACGCTGAGTTGGCCGATGAGGCCCGCCGTCGGTGGCCCGATGCGCGTCTGTTGGCCACGGGACACCTGACCTGTTATGGCGCCGGAAAAGCGCCAGAACCCGGTGATTACCACACGGCGCTTCATCGAAGTGGGCCCGCCGATGGCTCCTACACGATCGGCACCATCGGCGCGTTTCCCCCGGACATCTTTGGCGATGCCTTCGATTATGTAGCACTCGGCCATATCCACCGCTGTTTTCCGCCTGCCACAGGCGACCGGCGCATCTGGTATAGCGGCACGCCGGTGCCGACGACTCGCAAAGAGCTAAGCACCCGGCGGGTCATTATCACCGATCTGGACGAAGAAGGGTCGAATGGTCAAAAACCCTCGGTGGAGTTGGTCGAGGTGCCCCGGTGGCGCCATATTCACTGCCTCGCGGGCACAAGCGACGAGCTGCTCGAGCAACTCGATGAGGTGGAGGGCGACGGTGATTTTAGGCCCTACTTATTTGTGGATGCCGCCCTGGGCGAGGGCGAGGAGAGCACGGAGCCTCGAGATCGAGTCGAAGAGGCCATCGAAGAGCGCTTCGAGACCGGCGAAGCCCCGGTGATCGTCGAGTATCGAGCCAAGAAAACGACGTCGGTTGACGAACTTGGTGACGACGATCTCCCACCCCTCGAGGAGTTAAATCCCATGGAGGTCTTCTTGCGGCTCTACGAGGCGCAGTATCAAAGTTGCGAGCCCCCGCCAGCCGTGTTGGCCTCCTTTCAGACCGTCCTCGATGAGTTCCACGATGGAGAAGAGACGTGAAATTTCATCGCCTGCAGCTCAAGAATCTAAATTCTCTATATGGCCGTCATACGATCGACTTTGACGAAGCCCTCGGCAAGCCGCCGCTATTTTTGATTCGCGGACCCACGGGATCGGGAAAGACCACCATCCTGGACGCCATTTGCCTGGCCCTATTCGGGACTACGCCGCGCCTGATGGATATTGGCAGTGCCGCCGATCGCTGCGCAAAGATCTTGTCAGACGGCGAGGGAAGGGCCCATGTGGAACTCGATTTTAGCCTCCGTGACAAAGGGGTGCGCCGGTATTTCCGGGCCCGATGGGAGTTCTGGCGATCCCACGACAGGCCCCGAGGAGCGCCCCAGAATCCGCGCCGTTCCCTCTCCGAAATCGACGCCCGCGGCGAGGAGAAGGAAAAGCTGGTCAATAGTAGAACCCAGACGAAGTACGAAGAGGTCTTCGACGACGTGCTGCGGGGGCTCTCGGTAGATGACTTTTTCCGAAGCGTGATGCTCGCCCAGAATCAATTCGCCGCCTTTTTAAAGGCCGGACAGGAGGAAAAGGCCTCGATTCTGGAGAGTCTTACCCGCACCGACCGCTACCAGCAGATCGGTAAAGTGGCAGCCGGAAAGTGGTTTGAGAAACGAGATGCCATCGACGACCAGAAGACTCGTATTCAGACCCTGAAGGACCAGATCCCGGAGAGCGAGGATCTGGAGGGACTCGAAGACAAGCTGAAGGAGCTGAACGAGAAAAAGAAAGCACTCCAGAATAAGTTGAAGACCAAACAAGAGCACCTGGAGTGGCTAAATGAAGAGGAGCGGCTCAAAGGCGACAAAAAGAAAGCCTCCGATGAACAAGAGAATGCCGAAAAAGAGCGGAAAGAGAAGAGCGCTAAATTTAAGGCGCTAAAGGCCGCTCAATCCGTCGAACCGGGCCGCGAGCCTCTGCGAAGCCTGGAAAATCACGAAGAAGAGCTGAAAGGACTTCGAGATAAGGTCGATGAGTTGCGCGAAAGACGCGACAAATTGGCGGAGGTTGTCGAGGAGTTGGAAGGCGAGAAGAAGAAGCTGGAAGACGACAAAAGGGACGCTCGAAAAGCCGTCGACGAGGCTCGGCCCGAGATCAAAAAGGGGCGCGAGCTTTCGACGACCCTAAAATCCCTTCAGAAGTCGCTGGATGACGGCGAAAAAAAGCTCGAGCAGCGCCGAAAGACGCTTAAGAAATACGAATCCGACCGAGAAAAGGCCAAAAAACAGCTCGATGATCTAAAGAGCGGTCTCCAGAAGGCAGGAGAGGAACTCGACTCAAAGAAACACCTGGAGTCGTTACCCCGGGAGTTTGCGGGGCTTAAACAGCAGGTAGCGTCGGTAAACGACGAGGTCAGCCGCGTGGAAGGCGCCGTCGAGGCGTTGGAGGAGTTGGCAGAGGAACTCCAGGGGATTGAGGAGGAGATCGAGACACTGAAAGGTCAATTAAAAGAGGAAGAGAAAGCGCTCGAACCCCTCGAAGAAGAACTAAATGTGGCGGAGAAGAAAAAGCAGTCGCTGCAGGGAGAATCGGAGTCACTTCGGGAGCGGCGAAAAGAACTTCGCGAGCGCCGCGATGCGCTGAATCAAGAGCTCCAACTTCTCGAAAAAGGTGCCGAACTGCTCGACAAGATCGAGAATCGCCGAAAAGCCCTGGGCGAGCGCGAAACGAGCATCGAAAATATGGAGAAGGAACAGCGGACGCTCGTCGATAAGATCGAAGAGGCAGAGAAAGACCTGAAAGAGGTCAATGAAAAATTAAAGGGCGTCGAAGAAGAGGTCGGCGAGCTCGAAGTGGCCCGGGAAGTCCATAAATATCGACTTCATCTGGAGTCGGAAGACGGGGCGAGTTGCCCGGTCTGTGGAAGCGAGGAGCATCCGCTGCTCCAAGAGCAGAGCGCCGATGAACTCCACGCCAAAGAAGCATCGAAGTTGGAGGAGTTGAGCGAGCGGCGCGGGAAGCTAAAGGAGAACGCTGAGGAGTTGAACGAAGCTGTATCAAAGGACAAAGAGGCAAAGATTAAGTTGGCGTCAGATCTGGAAAATACTGAGGAAAACGCCACGAAAGACCGAGAAATCATCGCCGAGTTGGAGGACAATCTCTCGACGACCCTCGGCGAGGTCGACGAGTCGCTGAGCGAATCAGTCGGCGAGAAACTCGAGGACGAAGTGGGCCCTCTGACGCTTATCGAGGCGGCAAAAAAAGAGCGAGCAGAAGAGGTCGAAAGCGTCGACGAGACCATCGACGAAATCGACAATGCCGAGGAGGCTTTCGAAAAAAGTCAAAAGGAGCTGAGCGAGGCAAAAGAGAAGGTCGGCAAACTGGAAAAGCAAGTCGGGACGCTTGAGACGAAGCTCGAGGAAAAAGAAAAGGACCAGACGCGGCGAAGTGAGAAACTCGAGAAGAAGCGAGCCGATCTGGTCGGGAATTTCGAGAACTTGGTCGACCGGTTCGATGCCTTCGACATCAAACTAAAGACGCCCCAGGGACTGGAGGACGACTCCGGCATCGGCTGCGAGGGAGTCGGCAACTCCCTGGACGAGGCGCTGAAAGAAGCGGAGTCGGAAAAGAAGAATTACGAGGAGCTAAAATCGAAGGGCGACGAGCTGAAAGAAAAGAAGGGAGACCTCGAAAATAAACTCAAGAATCTAGGCGAACGCATCGAAGGCGCCGAAAAAGAGGTCAAAGATGCCGGTGAGCAGGTCGAGAAAGAAAAGAAAGAGGTCGAGAGCACTCGTGGCGAATTGGAAGAGCTATTGCAGGGACGAGACCTCGACGAGTGGGAAAAGGGTCTGGAAAAGACGCTGAAGAAGGCGACGAAGGCCGTCGACGATATTCGCGAAAAACTGGAGGATGAGAATAAGAAATACGCTGCGGCGAAGCAGGCGTTCGACGGAAATCAGGAGAATATCGAGAGTCGAAAAAAGAAGGTCGACCAAGCCAAGAGAGCGCTGGAGGAGACTCTGGAGAAGTTGGATGTCGACGGGCGTGAAGCGCTCGAAGATGCGTTGATGAATGCCGAGGAATTGGAAGAGCTGCGCAAAACATGCCAGGCGATCGAAAATAAGGTGGAGAGCGCGCGCAAGCTATTCGAAAAAGTCAAAAAAGAGCTCGAGACCCACGTTGAAAACCGTCCCGACGCCCTGGATGAAGAGATGGCACAGGAGGCGGTACAAAAAGAGGTCGAGGGGCTGACGAAAGAGGTGAATCAACTTGCCGAGGAGATCGGCAAGAAAGGGGCGACCCTCGAGGAGGGCAAGAATCGGCTCAAAAATCTCGCCGAAGCACAAGAAGAATTGGATCGGCTCAACGCCGAAGCAAAGCCCTGGCGCAAGCTCCACAATCTGATCGGAAAGGGCGGCGGAAAGCACTTCAAGCTCTTCGCCCAGTCGCTCAACCTGGGAGAGATCATCCGCCGGGCCAACGAACATCTGAGCCGCCTTGAGGATCGATATAAATTGGCGATCAAACCCGACGAAAACGGCTTTCCGACTCTGGAATTCGAGGTCGTCGACCGTTATCTGGCAAATCAACGCCGCTCTTTGGAAACCCTGTCGGGAGGCGAGACTTTTTTGATCTCTTTGGCACTGTCGTTGGCGCTGGCCGACAACAAGCGCCTCGACCTACCCATTGAGACCATCTTTCTCGACGAGGGCTTTGGAACCCTGGATCAGGAGGCGCTGCAGACGGCCATGAATTGCCTCAATCAACTCCATTATCGGGGCGGACGAACGGTGGGCGTCATCAGCCATGTCGAGGCCCTGCACCGAGACGGTGGCATCTCCCATCAGATCGTATTGGAGACCGTCGGCGAAGGGGTATCCAAGATCCGAATCGAACGGCCCTGATCAAATGACGTGACGCACTCGAACAAAATCTCCGCGCTCAGGAGTGATGCATCGCGACGAACTCCTCGGGCGTGAAGATTCGAAGGGAGGCGCCACTGAAATCGTCGGGATTTCGGGTGAGGATTGCTCCGAGTCCCGCCGCATCGGCTGTGGCGTGGAGGACAGCGTCTTCGTAGTCTTTGAAATCGGCATCGAGAGCAATGCGGAGGACCGATTCGTCGACGGGGGTGATGCGACAACGATCGAGCAATGAGCGCAGAGTTCGGAACGCTGTCGTTCGTCCCCGATGCTTTTCCAATAAATAGAAGATCGTGGTTACTGTCGTGGCGCCTGCATAGAGCCCGAACTCTGGATCGTCGAGAATGCTGATGGCATGGCCCGAGGTGATGGCAAACGGCTCGCGGGCGAGAAAAACGTCCAGCCATACGTTGGTGTCAACCAGTGCGTTCACAGGTATTTGCCCTCGAGATGATTTCGATAGTCCTCTTCCGACACGTCGACACCCTCAAGGGTTCCCCACAATTCCTTGACTAACGGCGACATTTCGATTTCCTCTTCGTCCAGACTCTCCAGGGCGGTGAAGAAATTCTCCACCAGCTTCGACACGGAGATCCCTCGCCGCCCGGCGTATCGCTTTGCGCTCTGGATTATGTCCTCATCCATTCGAAGTGTGAGTTTCTTTTTCATTACAGGCGCTCTCCAAGAGGGTTGACGTATCTTGATATGGGTAATTATACGTCGCCACAGGGGTGAGACAAGAGAGATCCCCTTCTCCCACGGGGAAGAGGATCTCTGGTGACTTTGATGACCGCTGGTGGTCGCTGGAAGATTACTTGAGACTCCATTATCTGTTCGATTCTCAATCGCTTAACTGAACAGCATTGGGGCTAACCCGGACTATTCACGACATTTCGGCTACGCCTTCAGATCCGCACGCATCTTGCGACGCCGACCGTTCCCTTCGGTCACTCTCAGTCGACAATGTGGATTGCCTCCTTCATCGTCATCTGCAATCTGCATGCGCCTCTTTGGCTCGCTTTCGAATTCTCGTGAATAGTCCGGGCTAAGAGTCTTGCTGGAGTGTCACCAGCACCATGAGATCGCCGACGCCAACAATATCACGATTGGAGAGGACCTTGGGTTTTTTGATTTGATAGCCGTTGACGTAGGTTCCCTGCGAGGACCCGAGGTCGCGGATGAGAAAGTGGCCTGATTTTCTGCCGAATTGGAAGTGTCGGCGGCTGAGCGACTCGTGGTCGATGGTGATATCCGCCGCCGCAGACCGTCCGACGACTTCGTCGCCGACCACCGTCGCCGAAGCCACGAGCTCCTCATCGATATAATAGTCGAGCTGCGCCGAGTGGAATTGCCCATATGCGGGGAGAAGTGGAAGCCGCCTCGGCCGCGCCACAATTGCAGGGGGGGTTGTCGCCGTGTCGTACATCGAGCCTCGGTTGTTGTTCGTGTAGGCCGCGTACTTCGTTGGCCTGGAGTACTTTAAAATCTTTCGCTCTTCGCGGAGGTCCTCGCAGATCTCGCTCAGGATACTCCCATCATCGCCGCTGTAGACCGGGCTCTGCTGGATCTGGTCGATCACACCCTTCAGCCTCGCCAATGCGTTCCAGCGGCTGCGCTCTCTCCTCATTCGCCGCGCCTCCAGTACTTGTGGATCATCTATGAAGCGATCTCGCCAGTTTTCGCGCCAATCGCGCATCATGCGGCGCACCTGCCAGCGCGTCTCCTCGGCGACGGCGATGAGCCTGTCTGTCATTACCTGCGCCGACGGCGACCCTGTTTCTTCGGCGATTCTGACGGTCAACTCCCGGCAAATCGCGATATCTTGCTTCAGTACGGTGTCCCGGTAGCGCACGTTCACCGTCCCCAAGTTCTTTGGACCCACACAGGTGCCGGTTTTCACACGGGTCTGTAGCACGAGCAGTTGCTGGCTTTCGGCCTCGAGATCCCTCAGGCGTACCCGGACCCCGTCATCGGATTCTGTGATATTTCGCCGACCCAACGCTTTCACTACCGCTACGTCTTGTGCGGCGTTGACCGTCACCTCTATATTTCCCGCCACGACCGCCTGATGTGCTCCAAGGGCGCTCGAGAACTCCGCCTCACACACCTGGGGATCCGATATAAAGTGGTAGCGCCCTCCCCCGATCATGCTGAGCAGCTCCAGCAGATCTCCGTCGTGAAGATCCCCAAACCCCAGCGTTGAAAGCGATGTCGCCTTCCAACCGTCGACCATCTTCGCCAGTTTCGACGCATCCTGTTCCCCGACGCTGGCATAACCGTCAGACAGGAATATGACGACCATCCTCTCCGTATCTCGACGAGATGGCATGGTCACCGCAGCCATGCTGAGCGCCGCTTCGAAGTTGGTCCACCGTTGGGCGCTGACATTGCGCAGGTCACGTCGCAGCCGTTGAAGATGATCTGCGTCGGCCCTTTTCACCGGACAGACGACCTCGGCATTTTTCGCAAAGGTCATTATCCCGACGCGATCCTGCGGGTCCAGCATCGAGGAGGCCTGCTCTACAACCCGGCAGACCTGCTTCAGTTTGCGACCGGCCATCGAGCTAGAGACGTCCAGAGCGAAGAGCACCGTCATCGGCGTTCGTTGCTCCTCTTTTGCCCTGAATTTCTGGGCCTTTAGGCGCAGCGACACGTGGACCCTGTGGTACGTCCCAGCGGCGAGTTCGTCGTTCTCAACGAAGGCATCTAGCTTCATTCCGCTCTCCATGATCGCATCTCCTCTGGTCGGTTTACCCCGGTCGACTCTTTCGCACCTTTTCGTACACACACCTACATTTTGATGAGTGCAGCAGAACCGGTCAAGGTGAAGGAGCCCCATGCTGGGAGTTTATTGATCGTAATACGGTTGGTTTGTCTCAAAGAGCTCAGAGTGCCAGATCTCTGCTGGACGTCATGGGTTTGAACTAAACGCCCGGAAAACCAACTAAAATATATATTTCGACGGCTGAAGGCACCGTCTTTCGGTCGACCCTCGTTTGATGTAGTGATAGTAGTAGGAACTAGTGATTTTGATATGTGGAGACCGGTCCTGAGCGATGATCTCTCGAGAACTGAGTGACCGCCGCGGGGCCAAACCACCTGGCCCCGACGGCGATCACGAAAGCGCCCTAGCAGAGGCTGTCGTGAAAATGAGTTGGAAGAAATTGGGGATTGGATTGCTGGCGGTGATCGCCGTGGTGGTGATCGTGTTGGCCTTTCGGGCCTGGAACGTGGGGTCGCCTCCGACGCCGCCGGAGGCGGTGGACACCGGGGCGGCGGTAGATATCGATGATGCATTGGGTCGACTGGCGGCGGCGATCCGGCTTCCCACCATTTCGCCGGTCGAATCCGATGCCGACGTCACTCCCTTTTTGCAAACCCATGAGCTGCTGGAGGAGTTTTTTCCCCGTGTCCACGAAATTGCCGAGCGACGTCTCGTCAGTGATCTGACCCTGCATTTTACGATTCCGGGAAGCGACGCCGATGCTCCGCATGTGGTCTTTTTGGCCCATATGGACGTTGTTCCCGTAGAAGAGGGCACGGAAGATGATTGGAGCCATCCGCCATTCGGTGGGGCCGTGGCCGACGGGTTTTTGTGGGGCCGGGGCACGATGGACAACAAACACAATATGATGGGGATCATGGAGGCTGCCGAGGCCTGGTTTGCGCAGGGAGGCCGCCCGGAGCACACCCTTCATTTCGTCTTCGGTCACGACGAGGAAATCGGTGGTCTGCAAGGGGCGCGGCGGGTCGCTCAGACAATGATGGAAGATGAAGTCGACGTCGTCGCGGTCTACGACGAGGGCCTTTTGATCACCGACGGGATTTTGCCGGGAGTCGATGATCCGGTGGCCCTGGTCGGGATCACCGAGCGGGGTTATTTGACGGTCGAAATTCGGGCCCATGCCGAGGGCGGGCACTCCTCGATGCCTCCCCAGGAGTTGGCGATCACCCGGCTCGCCACAGCGCTTCAAAGGCTCGATGCCGACCCGATGCCGGCGGCGATCGACGGGCCGACAGCGCTGATGTTTGAGAAAATCGCCGCCGAGATGGATTTCGGCCATCGATTGATCTTTCGAAATCTGTGGTTGTTTGAGCCCCTGGTCATCTCTCAGATGACCGCCTCGGCGGGTACCAACGCCGCCGTGCGGACCACAGCGGCGCCGACCATTCTACGTGCCGGTGACCGCGAAAACGTATTGCCCCGACAGGCGGTGGCCACCGTCAATTTTCGCATCCATCCCCGGGAGAGCATCGACGAAGTATTGGAGTATCTGGACGAGACAGTGGCCACGGAGCATATATCGGTGGAGCCCGTCGGTGAGATGCAAGCCGAACCCAGTCCATTGGCCCGATTGGAGGGGCCGGGATACGAGGCATTGGAGCGGGCGTTTTTCACGGTTTATCCCGATATCGCGCTGGCTCCCAATATGTTGACTGCTCTCTCGGATTCTCGACATTTTACGGACCTGACCTCCGACGTGTACCGTTTTCATCCCATCACGGTCACGGAGCGCGATCTGGAGCGAATCCACGGGGTGGATGAGCGTATTGCCGTCGACGATTTTGAAAATCTCATTCAGTACTACGGTGCCCTGCTGCGACAGTGGTAAAAGAGGCGCGTGATCCAATGGTCTTTTCGATACAGGTACAGAATATGCTGAAAACAGCACAGATGAAGACGATAGGCGTGGTGACCGCGGTATTATTGGGTTTCGGTGGCCTCGCAGTCAGCGGTTGCTCCGACGACGGAAGCCCGTCCGGCGGCCACGAGGTCAATGCCGGAGGCGACGTCGGTGGTGAGTGGGGGGATCTCGACGAGTCTGGTGATGCAGGCGAAGCAGAAGGGTCCGAAACAGATGTAGACCCGGTGCAAGCCAATGCTAACGATGAGGAAGATGACGGTTTAGATAATAACGACGAACCGGATGGAAACGACGAGCCGGATGGCAACGACGAGCCGGATGGCAACGACGAGCCGGATGGCAACGACGAGCCGGAT
>SKPJ01000540.1 GCA_007119595.1 Myxococcales bacterium | reverse complement strand
TGAAGGAATCGTCCGGGCCGATTTTGTTCAACCCAGTGGCGGCGAGCGCACTCCAGAAGTTCGAAGGTGCCCACCACATTGGAGTCCACAAAGGCCGCCGGCCCGTCGATGGAGCGGTCCACATGGGATTCGGCGGCCAGATGAAAGACGCCATCAAACGCCGACCGGGAGAAGAGCCGTTCCATGGCCTCCCGGTCGGCGATATCAGCGACGACGAGTTCGACTTTGCCCGTGTCGAGCACCCCCTCCAAATACCGGCGATGGCCGGCATAGGTGAGTTTGTCGACCACGGTCACCTGCAGACGCGGGTGACGGCGGCGAAGCCACCGCACGAGATTGGCGCCGATAAAACCGGCTCCCCCCGTTACCAATACGTGCTCAGCATCCATGCTTTCCTCTCGTCATCCCGAGGAAATATCCTCGGAGTTATCGCCTCAATGGCCCCCCCGCTCCGATGGTGATTCTCCCCCTGCACTGCGGCGTACTTCAAAATAAATCGCCACAGCCAATCACCACCGGAGCGCGGAGGCCCTCGGGTTTCGCCCCCCCGCTCCGATGGTGATCTCTCCCCCCAAGAGAGCGGCTCGCTTTGACAGCGCGCCGCAAAAGATCACCATCGGAGCGCGGGGGTAAACCCTGCGCGCACTACTAAAGTAGGCCTGCCATCCTCAGCTCCGGTGGTGATTTCCCCCCAGATCGCGACCAATTCCCTGGGGAATTCATCGCTTTAAATCACCACCGGGGCCCAGAATATCAGGCACTGACCACCCGGGGTCGCCCCACCGCCGGTCCCTCGGGCCGTCGCCTGGCCACCGCTTCCAACAACTCCACGTAGCGGTCGATCACGGAGCGCACGGAGTAGTCGTTTTCCACCTTTTGCCACCCGAGCCGCCCCATTTTTTGGCGCAATGCGTCGTCGGCGATCAACCGGCGAAGCGCAGCCTCGAATTCCGGGGGCCCGTCGGCCAATATCCCGGCCCGCTGCTCGCTCAACAAGTCTTTGTTGACCCCTACCGGGGAGGCCACCACCGGGATCCCCACCGCCATATATTGAATGGCTTTGAACGCGCATTTTCCGCGGCTGATGCCATTGTCGACCAGGGGCATAATGCCGATATCAAAGCCCTGCAAATGCTCCACCTCCCGATCGGCGCTCCACGCCATCTGGGTGACCGATTCCACATCGGATAGGGCTTCAAATTTTTCGTTGGACACGATCTGTATCTGTGCAAGCCCCTGCTGGGCCAATCGGCGCAATACGGGGGCCACTGTGTGGAGGCTTTTGAAATTGGTCGCCGTTCCCATCCAACCGATGACCACCGCGTCGTCGCCCTCGGACTTCGGCGCCGGACGGTAGATATCGGTATCGACCACAGTGGGGATCACCGATGTCGGTGTCAGATGGCGGGTATGCCGGGCCAGGTGCTCATTGCCGCAGATGACGTGGGCACAGTGGCCGACGATGGACTCGAAGGCCTGCGACTGGCGGCGATCTCTGGATCCATCGGCCCCCAGATAGATGGCGTCGTCGACGTCGAAGATGGTGTGGGGATTGCGCCAGTTGGCCAGCTTTTCGGCGGTGGCGCTAAAGGGCAGCGCCGGGCGCTGCAAAAAGAGCACATCGAAGCGATCGGCGTCGAAGACGTAGGGTATGCGCTGCAGGCTGCAGGCCAGCTTGTAGACCGGCCCCGCCGCCGTGGACGCCCAGCGGTTGTAGCCATCGCCGTAGGCCGGACGCACCACGCATTCGATGCCTCGCTGCTCCAGATGGGGCACCAGTTGCTGGACCCGAAATCGCGACGCCGGCACCGTGGTCCCCTCCGTCAAAAACAACACCCGCAAGCGCCGCTCTTCGCCGGTGCTCAACAGGCGATCGTAGATCTCTTCGTAGGCCTCGACCCCGGCGGCGAGACCAAAATGGGATTGAGTGCGCCAGCGGGCTCCCCACAGAGTGTGCAGACAGCGCGGGGTGCTGGCGATGTGATCGGCGGCCTTTCGCAGTCCCTCTTCGTCACACCGTTTTATCACATACCCGCTGCGGGCCTTTTGTACCCAGCCGCGCACCTCGTCACTTAATCCCCAGTACACCGGGCGCACTCCGCTGGCGAAAAACTCCCCCAACTTGGTGGGCATCGCCCCCAGATAAGCCCGCTCTTCGGGTCCGATATCGCGCAGCAATAGCCCCCAATCGACGTGGGCCAGCCAGGCCGGCATCGCCGCATGTTCCACAGCGGTCACCGTGACGTGATCGGAGGGAAGGCGGGTGGCTTCGATTTTCGACAGCAACGCCGGGGAGTTTCGGGTCAAGCACAAGAGGTGGGCATCGGGCCGTCGGGCCAATACGTGATCGAAGAGTCGCAACGACTCCTCGAGACGATAGGCCGGATTGACCGCCCCTACATATCCCACCACCAATGGCGCTCGAAGCACTTCTTCGAACACCTCCGAATCCTCCCCGGCGCTGCATAGCCCCCCCAGGCCAAATTCGCCGTAGTCGACGCAGGTCGGTATCACCGACAGCGGCCGATGCGCCGGCCACGGACCTAATCTTTGACTTCGTATCTCCCGGGCCGCCAGATGGGTCAACGTGACCGCACCGGCGGCGTCGGCATATAATCTTTGCTCCCACAGACGGGCCGCCTCCGCCCGCAACAGCCCGTCGAACCACTCCCCGCGCTCGATGCGCTCATCGACCCAAAACCCCCGGGTATCGAATAAATAGGGAATCCCAAAGCGGGCGCCGATGCGCCGGGCCACCGACGCCGCCACATAGCTTCGGGCGTGGAGCAGATCGGCGCCGTCCTCCTCGATGACCGCCTGCACCAACGCCGCCATGGAGCGCATATTTCGCGCCACGTCCAGCGCACTTCCACCATCGGACCAACTGGCGCGCCGCCAGCGCACATGATATTGGCGAAGCCGGCTTTGCAGCGCCTCCTCGCGTGTTTTGTGTCGCCGATCAACCGGTTTTTCCAGACTGCAGATCGTAAACCGGCACCGCCCCCGTTTGGCGAGCTCCATGATCACCCGAGCCACCTGTGAATATCCCAGAGGCTCCAGCAAACCATCAAAACTCAAATACACAATATGTGATCTCGACTTCACCACGGCATTCCTTCGGGACGGTCGGCCCCTTACCCAAAAATCAATCGTCTCCAGACCATCTCGATGCTCTCAATGCACCGCTGAATTGGTCTCTTCCTTCCCACACACTGCTTTCGCTGACTGCTGTGAGGAAAACGTGAGCGCCGTCGTTCGTCTTTCAACCCCAAAAGATGTTTTTTTCCAGTTATTTACACCTAAAACCCTCCCTTTTCCGCCAGCCGTGGCCCACGGCGCTGATTTGCTCACCGTGGCTTGTGTCTAGCTTTGGTTATCACTGTTACAACGCCCATCGCCCGGGGGGGATGATCTCATGGAATTGGTGCGACAGGTCTGGTCACTTTTCGAAGGCCCGCAGCGGGTTCGCGCCGTCGGTCTATTCTTTTTGATGCTCCTCGGCGCCGGATTTGAGGCTCTCGGGATCGGCTTGGTGATGCCCTTTATCGCCCTGGTCGCCGAGCCGATGTCGGTGGAGCAAATGCCCGTTCTTCCCGGGGCCATTGAGGCCCTGGGCATCACCACCGAGTCCGGTATCGTCATCGCCGCCGGACTGGGCTTACTCGCCGTTTATATGATCAAAAATCTGTATCTGGCCGGGATGTACTACGCCCAGTTTCGATTCGTCTTCTCCAACCAGGTCCGACTGTCCAAAAAACTATTCGACTCCTATCTGCACAGCCCCTACTCCTTTCACCTTCACCGAAATAGCGCCCAGCTTTTGCGAAACGTCAACGAAGAGGTGCGGATGACGTTTCAGTCGGTGTTGATCCCCATGTTGACCCTGGGAGTGGAACTTTCGGTGGTCGCCGTATTGGCCGGTCTGCTCATCTACGTAGAGCCCGTGGTGGCCCCGGTGGCCATCATCACCTTCGCCATCATCAGCCTCGGCTTTTACCAGGCGATCCGGCGCAAAACGGTGCGCCTCGGCAAGCGCCAGCAACATCATAACGGGTTGATGATTCAATGGGTCAATCAGGGATTGGGGGGCATCAAAGAGGCCAAGGTCGTCGGTTGCGAGGACTATTTTCTCGACC
>SKPJ01000066.1 GCA_007119595.1 Myxococcales bacterium | reverse complement strand
GTCGTTGCATCGTTCGACACTTTGCAAGACAGCGTCGATAAGCGACCATATCTGGGAGTTGTACCCCGCAAGAGCGTCTCTCTTGCGGACAAATCGACGTCAACCCACATCGGAGTTCCCCTATGCTGACGATGAAGCGACTGCTCATATTGGTGCTGGCTGCCCTCTTATCCTTTTCCGTCGTCGCCTGCGACGACGAAGCAGACGAGGCCGAAGTCGACGAAGCAGCGGCCGAGGCCCCGGAAACTGAAGAGTATGCCGAAGAAGAAGAGCAAGCAGCGGCGGCGGAGGACGACGAAGCCGAAGCCGAAGCGGAGCTGGAGATGGTAGAGGTCGCCGCCGACGGCACCGAATTCGATCCTCCCGTCGAAAAAGAACAAATCCCCGACGATGCCTGGATCTGCGATATGGGCACTGTCCACTATGCACAGATGGAAGAGGGCGATGGCACATGCCCTCTATGCAATATGGACCTCGTCGCTATCGGTGAGGCCGGCGACGACGGCCACGCCCACGGATGCGAAAACTGCGAAGGGGAATGCCAATGTGATCACGGTCACGATCACGACGACCACGCCCATCACCACTGAGAACCGTTCAACGAGGACGTGGCCGGGGCTCCCACACAATCCGTGGGGGCCCGCAACGAGAGTATTTTGCTTCAGTTCACCTCTTGTGAGCCTTCACTTTCATGGCGAGCCGATGCCCGCCTTTTCGAGCTCCTCGGTGGTCGGTCCGCGCTGGCAGCAGTCCAACAGCCGGCCATCGACGACGATGGAGGGAACACTTTTGATGCCCAATTCATCGGCGCGAGTCGATACGGCATCGTCGTTCATGTCGTGGATCTCGATTTCGCAGGATGAACAGGCCAGATCCTGGACCAGATCGATGGTGTCCTGACAGGCAGGGCAATTTGCGCTGAAGATTTCGACTTTTCGTTTCGTTGTCATCTGTTGCTCCTTCGAACTTCAAAAAAAGGCCGCCGCCGGGATTCAACCCTCGACGCAGGCGGCACAGGTTGGTTGAGTGTTGCGTGTTGGCCAGACATTCCACACCGCTGCCACGAAGAGCAGGGCCGCCGATGTGTAGACGACCAGTTGCTGGTCGAAGACAAATTTGCTGACGAGCAGGACGGTGGCTGCAAAAATGCCGAGCCAGAATGGGCCGTATCCTCGCCGTCGCTTCGCTCGCCAGGCCAGCGAGCCCACCGCCAGGGTGAGAAATGCTGCGCTGATCGGAAGCAGCCAGGTCGTATCGAGCAAGAACGTCAGTCCCAGGGCGCTCGCCAGACCGGCGTAGGCCGGCCAGCAAAGAGGACAGGTCATCTTCGGCAACAGGGCGACAACCAGCCCCGGGACGACGCCGAGGATGTGCAAACGCCCGGACGAAGGGGCTTGCTCGTCGGCTCCTTCCTCCGGAGATTGCGCCGCCATCTGCAGCCTGTGCACGATGGCGTCGACGGAGGGTACGCCGGAGATGGACCCGTCGGCCCCGGTGTAGATTCGACAGCAATTTCCATCGGCGCTGGCGGGAAGTTCGTCCACATCGACGCCGTCGACGAGGATCGTCGGCGAGCCGAAGTATTTCACGTGCTCCGGTGCATCGGGATCGTCGCGGCGCCACTCCTGCCACCGGATCGGAACCTCCGCTCTGGAGAGAGCGCGCATCAAGTTGGCGCGCGCCTTTTTTACATTGGGACACTCTTCGTCCCAGATGAACTCAACTTGCATCGCCTTTCTCCATGGCGTCGAGAATTGGACACTCGGAGTCGCTTCCCTGTTGGCTCCGCCTGCACTGGTCGACCAACTCTTCGAGGGTTGACTTCATATCACTCAGGGCGGCGATCTTTTCCTCGATCTCTACCAGTTTCGCTTCGGCCCGATCCAGCATATCCGAGCAATCGGTGTTCGGCGCATCGCGCAGGCGAAGCAGTTCTTCGATGTCGCCGAGGGTAAATCCTAGCTTCTGGGCTTGCTTGATGAATCGAATGCGCCCGATGACTCTCGGGGCGTACTGCCGGTAGCCCGAGGCTCGTCTCGGTGGCTCGTCGATGAGTTGACGCCGCTCGTAATAGCGCACCGTATCCACGCTCACCCCGGCTTTTTGGGCGACCTCTCCGATTTGCAACCGCTTCATGATCGGGATCTCCGCTGCACGAAACTGCTTCATCATTTCCTTCCGGATCAAAGGATAAACCCTTGAGCATACTCCAGAGTCAAGGAGACTCCCGTACCATCATTCGCCAGCTAGTAAGGATAGCGAGCGCGTCGAGGTGCGCTAAGGGCAAGCTTGTGCGAACCGGAGGATACGTCGAGGATTGACGGCCAAGGCGCCGGAAAAATCCACCGGCGATGGGCCGCGGATAAGTGATGCTGTACTATTGGGAGGGTTGAGGTCTTAGGTACGAGCCACACTCAATGATCGTGCTGGTCCTGAGGATCATGCCGGTGAGGCTCTGGTTCGTCGACTTCCTCGGGAGGCTCCGGAACTTCGATCCCGTCGCGCTCCAATTGTTGATCTGTGGCAGCACGGGCAACGGTATCGTCGGGGTGCTCGTACCAGCCGGGGTCTTCATCGTCGATGACCTGGTCGCGTACTTTGACGATGGTGAACATCCCGCCCATTTCGATGGGGCCGAAGGGGCCCGGGGTGGTCTGCATGGCCACCGAGTTTCGAGGCATGGGCATGGCCGCGTGATCGTGATGACCATTGTGGAGGGCGCCGGCCATGCCGGCTTCGCCCATATGCATAAACTCCGGGATCAGCGGTTGTACCACTTCGTTTACCGCTGACGCATCCACGCCCACTGTGGGAGGATCGGGATGGCCCATCTGATTCATGATGTGATGAAGCATATGACAGTGAAATGCCCAATCACCGGGGTTGTCGGCGATGAAGGTGATCTCCCGGACTGCGCCGGTGGGGACCAAAACGGTGGTCTCAGGCCATTGCGCGCCCTCGGGAATCGGGCCACCTTCGGTGGCGGTGATGTGAAAGGCGTGGCCGTGTAGATGAATGGGGTGATGGCTCATCTGACTGACGTTGATGAGGCGAATGCGGACCTGGTCATCGCGCTGTACCACCAGGGGATCCGTGCCGGGAAAGACCTTGCTATTCATGGTGAGGGTATTGAAGTCCACCATCTCCGTGGTGTCCGGACGACTACGACCGGAGCGCACGGCGAATTCGGACAAGATGATGACGAAGTCGCGGTCGATGTCTTCGGGCTGGCGGGGGTGGACGACGATGGCCCCCATCATTCCCATTCCGATCTGGGTCATCTCATCGCTGTGGGGGTGGTACATGAAGGTCCCTCGGCGGGGAAGTTCGAATTCATACCAGAAGGTCTCACCGGGCTCGATAATGGGCTGGGTCAACCCGTTGACGCCGTCCATGCCGTTGGGAACCTCGATGCCGTGCCAGTGAATGGAGGTGGGAGCGGGCAGGTGGTTGGTGACGTAGATGCGAATGGTTTCCCCCGCAAAGGCCTCCAGGGTAGGGCCAGGGGTGTGACCATTAAATCCCCACATATGGACATCGAGACCGTCCGTCATGGTGTGCATAACGGGCTCGGCGACCAGGTGAAAGACGCGCACACCATCGACTTCCCGACCAAAGGTGGAGAAGCCGTTGGGGGTGACGACCTGGCCGGGGTTGGGGTTGCGTCGCCGGGCGCTGGTACCGGTTTCGGCCTCGGCGCGCCCGACCCGAAAGGACAGGGATGTGCCGGCGACGGCGGCAGCCGATATTTTGAGAAAATCACGTCGGTTTACCAAGACAGCCTCCCAATTTTCGATGGATCCAGATCAGTGCGCTGCATCGCCGACACCCGGCCCATCATCCAATGTCCCGCCTGCCAGAAGGTGCTCGTACTCCGCCCGGGCAATCCAGAAATCCCGCAGGGCGTCGACGTAATCGGATCTGGCTTCCAGATGGGTCCGTCGTGCATCGAGTAGCTCGAAGATGCCGATGGTCATGGCGTTGTACTGGCGAAGCATCTCCTCGACGACTCGCTCCCGAAGGGGGAGGATTTCTTCGCTATAATGGGTCGCCAGACGGTGACTTTGTCGGAGGCGACGGGTGACGCGGGCAGAAGAAGTTCGGACCCGATGGACGTGGTGGTCTCGTTGAAAGTCGAGCTGAACCTGTCTGGCTCGAATGGCATCGCGCTCGTATCTCTGGCGGTCGAAAAGGGGGATGGCCATCCCGACAGTGGGGCCCATTTCGAGCTCTCCGGCGCGCCAGTCGGCGATGACTCCCAGCCGAAGGGCGGGAACCAAGCCCTGCCAGCGGCTGGACGTAACCAGGGCTTGTTGGCGCTGGCCCTCCAATTCCAATTGCTCCAGGCGGGGGCTGTGCTCCACGGCCTGTTCTTCCAATTGTTGGATGGGAGGAAGATCTTCCGGTGGCTGTGCCAATTGTGCCGGGGCGCTCCAGTTGCCGTCGACGGGCAGGCTCAAGAGAAGAGCCAGCGCGTTGCGGCGGTCTTCGGCGGTGTCTTCGGCGTGAAAGAGCGCCTGGCGAGCCTCAGCGGAAAAGGCCAAGATCTGGTAGAGTTCGTCGTCGGCCAGATTTCCACTTTCGTGGTAGATTCTGGCTGTTTCCGCCGCTGCCTCGCTGGCCTGTTGTATCTGCTGTTGGTGCTCCAAAGATTGCCGGGCTGCCACGTAGTCGATCCACGCCCGGCGAACTTCGTCGGTGAAATCCAGGATTCGACCTGCGGCCTGCGCCCGGCTCGCCTCGATTCCGTCTGAGGCTGCTCGCAGCCGGGACGCTCGGGCCAGCAGATCGGTGAGATCGAATTCCACGGATGCTTCCACCCGGTACAGATCCCAGGAGTCGGGACCGATGACATAGAATTCGGAGTGAAGTTCGGGGTTTGCCAGCGTCGCGTCTTGTCGCAGTATTCCCTGCCGAATGTCTATCCCGGCAAGATCTGCCTGCAGGCCGGCGTTGTTGAGTAGAGCCACCTGCAGGGCCTGGTCCATTCCAAGCGGCTCGGCAAGCAGGTCGTCGACCTGGGCTCGACGTTCGTCATCATCGAGCCAGACTGTCTGTGCCTCTTCAATCTCGGCAGTTCCCTGCAGATAGGGATCAAGCCCCCGATCGTGGTGAACCGCCGCTTGCGACGTACAGGCTGCTGTGAGCAGCACGACGGCCAGGACCGCGGGCGGTTTCCACAGATCTTTTGGTGGAAGAAGTCTTGCTGAGGAAGGCATAAAATCCAGTCGCGATTTTAGCGCTCGGGCAAAATACTTCAGTTCCTAAAGAATTATCGAGCAACTTCTGCACCTCTTCACAGAAGGCAAATAGGTCACGACGACCTCCAGAGGTGCTTCGGCGCTGATTTTGAGGCGGCTTCGAAGCGAGATTGGGCTACCACCGGGCGGCTTTGCTGCACCGCAGCTCTCCATGGCGCAAAACCCTCGGGTTGAACGAGAACTTTTCGATACCAAGATCTGTATTCGACCACGGATCGCCAAAAGCCCGGCGTCCGAGATGTGACAAAAATCATGTTCGTGGTGCCGAGTGGTGCCGCGTTTCAGTTCAGTGACGAAGCGTTTAAAGGGCTGTCAGAGAACTGTTTTGCTCACCGCAAGACGCAATATTTTTCGAGCCATGAGGAGAAATATGAAGACCGCCAGTGATGTCGTCTCCCGGTTCCCGGGAAGGTGGGTGATCCTATTATTCATTGCAGTCGTGTGGGTCGGCTGTGGCGATGATGACGGAGCATCCGATGGGGTATCCGGTGATTACGAAGTGGACGAACGGGTCATGCTGAACCTGGATTTTTCCCCGGATCCGCCGGAGGTTGGAGCCACCGAATTGTGGATGGAGCTAAGGGTGGACGGCGCGCCGTATGAGGGTGCTGATTTCGTCGTGGAGCCCTGGATGCCGTCTCATGGTCACGGAAGCAATACACACCCCGTGGCCCTGGACGAAGGCGACGGTCTGTACTGGGTCGATGACCTTGTGTTTACGATGGCCGGCCACTGGGAGTTGCTCATCGAAGTGGAGTACGAGGACAGCGTCGCAGAGCTGGTCGTCGACCTGGAGGTGGATGGATGAACGCCCGGTTCGCCACAGCGATTGCGGTCGCGCTGGGGGTAAGCCTGTGGTCGCTTGCGGCGGATGCCCAGGCCTGTTGTGCCGCTGCACAGTCGTCGGGACCGACGCGACTTTCAGTGGGACAGCTCGCTACCGTCGGTGTCGGGGCGGACGTCAAACGCAATAGCGGGGTCTTTGCGGGCACCAGCTACCGGTCGATGAATCGAGCCGACTATGAATTTCGACAGACCGGCTTTGGCGCATTGGCAATCGGAGAACAATTGCAGGTAGGTGCCACGGTACCATTTATTCGAAATCGGATTCGAGTCAAAGATGGGAGCGAGAGCGGCGGTGGATTGGGAGATATGGCGTTGCAGATACGCTATCAGCTCTTGGAGTTTCCTCCGCGCACACTCAGCCCTGACCTCGGTGTATTTGCCTCGGTGACGGCACCGACGGGGCGCTCGCGCACGGAATCGATCGCGCAATCCGAAGGGAGATTACAGGCCGACGTCACCGGAGACGAGTCCTGGCGCTTCGGTGGCGGGGTCCAGGCGGAGTGGGCATGGGTCAACTGGTTTTTCACCAGTGAGGTCTCCGCATTTTGGCGACCCTCCTACGAGGACGCCACCGGCGACTCCGTCAACCCGGGAGTTGGCATGCGCACTCGAGTTGGCATTGGACGAATCCTCTTCTCGTCGGCCTCCATGAATGAGAATCTGGTCGCCGGTGCCGGGATTTCACATGGTCGCCAGGGGCGAGACCGTCGAAGTGGGAGTTCCGTGGCCAATAGTGACGAGCGATTGACCTCGGTGGACGTGCACCTGGGCGGGCATATCACCAAAAACCTCCACGCAATGGTGAAGGTCAGTACGGATCTCAGATTGGAACATACAGGCAAGAATCGATATGCGGGCTCCATGATCGGCCTCGCCCTGCGGGGCGTATTGACCGACTATTAGACGGAGGTCTCAGATGAATCGTACAACGCAATTTTCCTCATCCGGTATCATCGCCGCTGCCATGACAGTGCTTTTGGTCACTCTGTGCATCGCGCTTCCGGCCACTGCCGAGGAGTCGCCAGAGGCACGAACGCAGATATTGACCGTCGAGGTCCAGGAGATGGTCTGTCGAAGTTGTGTGCGGCGCATCGAAGGTGCACTGGAAGATACGGGCGGCGTCGTCGATCTCACCATTGATTTGCCCAATCGGCGCGCTGACATCGAGTATATACCCGCTGATATCGATGCCACAGACATTGTCGGCATCATCGATGACCTCGGTTATACGGTGGAGAAACTAAATGCTTCGTGATCCAATCCTACTTGATTGATTCGATTCTGGAGTCGCGCAGCGCAAAACGCAGAACGCGGCGTCGCGGAACTGTGAACGCCCGAGCGGTCGTGGTCCCCATCCACAGCGTCATCAGCGCGGTTTAGCGGAATCTTTGGTGTGCAACGGTCATTGACTTCGCGCCCAGCGTTGAGCGATTTCGCGTCCAGCGTACGGCGCTTCAGTATCTCAGTCTGGAGTTTCGCCATTCGTGATGCCGATAAACCGGTGCCAAAAATGACGACGCGTGTAAGGCGTGAAAATGAGGTGTTGCGCGGTATTTTGGCCGGCACCATTGATCGTGACGGGGAGCGTCGTTATCGATGGGGAAGACGGTAAAGAATGTATTGGAACTTGAATGACGGAGTACCCATTGACTGAACAAGACGATTATACGCCGCCGGAGGTCTGGGGTTGGGATAAAAAAAGTGGAGGAAAATTTGAGGATATAAACCGACCCGTCGCCGGAGCGACCCATGACGAGAAGCTGCCCGTCGGTGAACATCCGCTACAGCTTTATTCGCTGGCCACTCCCAATGGCGTAAAGGTGACCATTTTATTGGAGGAGCTTCTCGACTGCGGTGTCGACGACGCCGAATACGACGCCCATTTGATCAACATCAATGACGGTGAGCAATTCTCGTCGGGATTTGTAGCGGTCAATCCCAATTCGAAAATACCGGCCCTGATGGATCACTCCACGTCGCCACCGACTCGGGTCTTCGAGTCCGGGGCGATTTTGTTGTATCTGGCACAGCGTTTTCAGAAATTTCTGCCCGTCGATCCGGCAGAGCGGCCGGAATGTCTGTCCTGGTTATTCTGGCAGGTCGGTTCGGCGCCCTATTTGGGCGGCGGATTTGGCCATTTCTACAACTACGCCCCCACGAAGATGGAGTACCCGATCAATCGGTACGCCATGGAGGCCAAGCGCCAACTCGACGTTCTGGACCGGCGGCTTGCCGAAAACGAATATATCAGCGGCGACGACTATACCATCGCCGATATGGCCATCTGGCCATGGTATGGGCGCATGGTGCAGGGAAAACTCTACGATGCCGGTGAGTTTCTACAGGTATCGACGTATAAGCATTTAAAACGCTGGGCCGACGCCATCGATGAGCGACCGGCCGTACAGCGCGGGCTCATGGTCAACCGCGCCTGGGGGCCGCCGCAACGACAGCTTCGCGAGCGTCACGACGCCAGTGATTTCGAGTTGAAAACGCAGGACAAGATCGGTGGTGACGATTCCGTTGAGTAACTGGCGATGATTGCGACCATGACTTTCCAATACAGATCGATGACTTCCCGTCTAGAGTTTCGTTATATTGGTGCGATAGTCGATCCCGGATTGCCCTGCGTTGAAGCGCGGTTCGCTGATCGTGGAGCACGGAGCACGGAGCGCTGAACGCGGTTCGCTGATCGTGGAGCACGGAGCGCTGAACGCTAAACGCTAAACGCCCGAGCGCGAAAGATTCCGCTAAACTACGCTGTGGGCGCGGAAAATGGTGCGACCCGCCGTGGTGGGTTCGGGTCATCGAGGATGGCCGGTGTCGTTGCCTCCCCGCTTCAGTGATGAACCAGAATAGTCGACGGTGGTCGCTTTTTTCTGCCAGCCACCAGGCGTTCGCCGCTTTGAGACTTGCACCCAGGCCGAAGAACAGCCCCCCAACACCGCCATCCTCAGCGTTATCAGGGCGGTGTAGTGGAATCTTGCGTGTGCAGCGTCCAGCGTCGTAGCGCCCAGCGCTCCGCTATCTCGCGTCCAACGTCCAGAGCTTTCGTGTGATAGCAGCGTGCGGAGAAACTCCCGATGCGCCTGACGAAATCAGCCGCCGCGAGGTCAAGGAGTTGCGACGAACTGGAGCCGACCACTAGGTAGTTCTCATCCGGAAATTCATGGGGTTTATGGATCAACGTGCGGATCACATGAGGATTGGGGGTAATTCAACTTCTCCTACGGTTGTTTACGAGAATTTGCAATTATAGTCCTCCCCACCTGCTCCTGAGTAATTGGTGATGATAGGGCAGCGGTCGGGACAAAGCGCGGTGGAGCTCGATTCAACTGGGTAAGATTGGCTATCTGGGAGACAAAAAAATGACGCAAAAGCGAGCTTGGTCTCACCGAGGTTTCGGGTTGGTTTGCTACTGGTGTTGCCTAATGATGGTGGCGCTAGGGTTGATGATTGGCTGCGGGGATAAATCTGAGATATCCGCGAATGAACAAGCTGGTTCGTCTGGAGGCGAGCAACAAGAGCTTGAAGGCGATCGATACGATCGGTTGGAGCCACTGGATCTGGAAGTTGGAGAAGCAAAGCCGGGGATGCATCTTCGGCCAGGAATCGAGACCATCGTGTTGTCGGACTCGTCCTCCTCGCCGGAGGTGACAATCGATGAGGAGGCGAGGACCGTAGTCCTCACCGGTGATGCCCGCCAGACGGTGGAGGAGACCGGAGAAATCTGGACAGAGGATATTCTCATCGGCGATGATTTTATCTACCTGATCGTCGACGTGCGAGAACAAGATGACGGATTGGTCATCGAGGTCGAGCGCTTTGAGCTGCTGCGGGTGGTCCATGGTGACTGGGAGCTCGAATTCGACAGTCACGACGTCTCGTCACCCCTCTGGGCAACGATTGATCCGTCGGGCAACGTGGAGATGAGCTATGGATCCTTTCTCAACGATGAGATCGCGGATTCCGAAGCTTCCGCAGAGGTCAGTTGGGATGTAGGTGGAGGCGTATCGTTTCCCGTTGATTGGGATGGTGAGTTTCGAGGACGGGTGAGTTTTGCCGGCTACGGATTCAATACGCACTACGAATGCCAATCGTACGTCGAGACCGTTGTGCGCCGGCGGTATCGCCTCTTTGGGCCGCACGAGGAATATGAGCGAGAGGTTCAACCGGAGCGCTTTTGTGTCGATTATCTGCTGGTCATGGGCACCATCGGTCTGCAAGCCCAGGCGCATGCCAATATCGATGCCTCGGCCTGGTCCTATGTGGAGATGGACGAGGAGATGAAACTCGGCCAGGGATTTCGCGTTCCCTTGGGCTATACGGGGTTGGCTCTGTGGTTTAGTCCCTACGTGTCGGCTCGAGCCCACGCCAGTGTATCCGGTGCATTGGCGATGGGGCTGGAGGCTCAGACCTCGGTGAGTGTTCCCCTTGGATTTGAATACGATCCCCACGAAACGGGTTTTTCTCTGCTTCCCAATGAGCGCTTTGCAGTGGAGCAAAGTGGAAGTGTCGATCCACATCTGACGGCGGAAGTGCACGCTTCGCTGCAAGTGGCTACCCAGCTCGGGATGCGTTTTGCCATCTCCGATGTGGTTACGGAGCGCGGACTTCGCGCCACGGGCCCGGTGGCGGGAATTGAATTCGGTAAAGAGACGAACGCCACGCCCGTGCAGGTCGACACCGGAGAGACCCCGCCGGAGCCGTGCTTGAGTTCGGCGTTGTATATAAGTGCCTTTGGCGAAGCCAATCTGCGCGGTGAAATTGCGATCAATAGCCGATGGAGCTGGGGAATCGATCTGGTCGATGGCCTGGATAAGGAGTATCGCGTCGATCTGGCGACCTACGAGTCATCGGGTAACGATTATTGCATCGTCGGCGGACCCTGATTGCGGCAGTTCGCTATCTCGGATTGGTGACGGTCTCTGCCCAGCACCTCACCGTATCGTCGGCTGTACGCACACCGCAGGCCCACCGTCCCCCGTTGGAAATCATCGAAAAGTCGACATCTACAGGCAGCGATGATTCAGCACCATATTGATCATCTCCCCAGCACCGGGCCCGGTCCTCGTTTTCCAGCAATCCACAGGTGATATTTCCCTTCGCCGAGACGGTGGCAAAGGGGATGGAAGGCATTCCGGAGCTTTGTTGGAAGTTGTTTCGTCCCCAGCATTCAATTCTGGAATCGTCGGTGCGCAGACCACAGGTATGATAATATCCCGCTGAAATAGACTGGAACTCAGTGTCATCGGGGGCGTCGCTTACGTTTTTGTACTCGTCGTCCCCCCAGCAGACAACCTGATGGTCCTCCTTTCGCAATCCACAGGAGTGGGCATTTCCGGCAGCGACATCCGCAAACTCGACATCCTCCGGCACATCGGACACCTGACCTCGATGGTCGCGTCCCCAGCACTGGATCTGGTGGTCGTCGGCACGAACGCCGCAGGCATGTTCGATTCCCATCGCGATGGTATCCAACGCAACGTCGGATGGCGCGTTGTCGATCTGGGAATGGTCTCGGCCCCAGCACATCGGGGTATGATCGTCACTTCGCAGACCGCAGGTTCCATAGATGTCTGCGGAGAGCGCAACGAAGGCCACATTGGCTGGTGCATCGCTGACCCGTTGATAGGAGTCATTTCCCCAACACTGTACGTGGTGGTCTGATTTGCGCAGCGCACAGGCGTGGAAAGAGCCGGCCTGTACCGTTTGGTATCGATGATCGTTGGGAAGCCCAGAGACCTGTCCATAATTATCAGACCCCCAACAAATACCTTCCCCGTCCTCGATTTGCACTCCACACATATGGTGGCCACCACCGGCGATGGACTCCAGTTCCTCTGTCGGTGGTGCTTCATCCAGCGCTTGGCCCCAACATTCGACCATTCCGTCCAACCGAAGCCCACAGGTATAAAAA
Organism: Myxococcales bacterium; assembly: GCA_007119595.1. Taxonomy (GTDB): domain Bacteria; phylum Myxococcota_A; class Bradymonadia; order Bradymonadales; family Bradymonadaceae; genus SLJM01. The sequence continues at coordinate 2,306 of SKPJ01000066.1, read as the reverse complement.
GTACCGGCTACCAGGGATTGAAATTGCACCCCTGCTGGCGGATTGGCCTGACTTTGAGTGTTCTGCCCCCAACAATGAGCGTGATGATTATCACTGCGAATTCCACAGGCGTGAAAATGACCGGTCGCTACCGTATCAAAGGCCATTTCGGTGGGGGCTCCGCTCACTTGATCGGTGTGGTCGGAGCCCCAGCACTGAACGAAGCCGTTGTCACTGCGGACGCCGCAAGCAAAAGAAGAGCCCGCATCGACCACATCGAACGCGGCGTCTTCAGGTGCCGTGGATGTGCTGCTCAGAGATCCCCAACAGCGAACATGGGAGTCTTCCTCCAAGAGCCCACAGAAATATTGGTGTCCCGCCGCCAGGCTTTGAAATTTTTCTTCTGCGGGATTCCCCGGCGAATCACCCCAGCACGTCACCGTGCCATCGTCACTGCGGATTCCACAGACATAACTATCTCCGACTGCGAGTTGGTCAAAGGCCACCTCCTGCGGAACCTGGCTCGACTGTCCGTCGCTGTCGTATCCCCAGCAAAGGGCGTGTTGATCGCTACTTCGAATCCCACAACTTGAGTAAGCTCCGGCCGCCATCATCTGATATGAATAGACACATTCCGTCGCGTTTTCCGTGCTCGTATCAGCACCCGACGAGCAGGGGCTACAGACCCGGTCCGTAGTCGCTGTGCCCGGTTGGAGGACAAACTCTCCAGGGACACAATCGGTCCAGGGTATACAGAGATCCTGATTCGCTTCGTCGGTATAGCCTTGCTGACAAGCCTGACATACACGGTCGCTCTGTGCTGTCGGCTGCTGGGTGACAAACTCGCCGGGCAGGCAATCCGACCACGCCACACATTCTTCTTGATTGACGGACGACGAAAAGCTTTCGTCGGGACAGGGGACACAGCCCGTGGCTGCATCGTCGTCTACGTGGGTTCCCGGTGGGCAGTCCTCGTCACCGGCATCGGGCTGTTCGTCTACGTCTAGCTGGTCGCCGGAGTCGGTATCGTTACTCGTATCGAAGCTTGGATTGGCATCGGCATCGCGACCGATATCTGGTTGTCTCGGTGCATCGGGCTGATCTGCCGTATCCGTATCGCGACCGACATCGAATCCCTCGCTGACGTCTTGCGCATTTCCGGCATCAGAGAATTCGCCTGCATCGGGTTGTTCCGTTTCACTGGAACCGGGATCATCGGAGCATCCAGAGCAGAATAAAAACAAGCCAACTATAACAATGCGCCATTTCATCGCATTCACCGTCATCTTCGATTGGTTAGAACGGAGCCATCTCGGTCGACGCGTCTCAGGTGTCTAAAATGTCACGTATCTCTTCCGAGCTGTGACGGGCTTGGAGAGCGCCACCGGTCGATGGCGACAACTTCTTCTGTAGCGTGCATGGTTGTCCGCCTTGTCTTGCCAGCAGATGGCCACGCCGCTCGATGCCGGTAGACAGCGTCTCATCGTCGCACTGGAATACGTACAGGGACAGTGCGGGCACCTCGAAGACATCCAAATAAGAGTTGCAGATCGGCGCGAATGATAAGACGAGTCACCGCCTGTGACGGCACGCAACGCGACCGAAATCTGCCATCCATCATCTCGTCGGTGCTGGAGTTCAGTGAAAACATTTCTCGCTTCACGGCCAAATTGGCCCCGAGACAGGGGATGGGCATTCTAAACTACAGTGGCTATGAAGTCAGGAACAGCCCGACCCTTCGCAGTCCCCGCTACAGTGGAGGTTGCACTCGGAGCCGAAGGCGCCGGTGGCATCGCAGCCCTGGGGACAATGGAAGTCGCACTCGCTACCCGTGGCGCAGATAAGATCACAATTACCTCCGTCACAGGTTACGTGGCACCGCGAACCCGTGGCACAGCTGATTTCGCACCCGCCGTCGGGGCAACTAAAGCAACACTCGTCGAGACTGCAGGTGCACTCCTGGCCGGCGACGCAGGGGGTCGCTTCTTGCCCCCCGGGACATGCTTGGGAAGGTGAATCGTTGGACTCCTCTCCATTGGAATCACTGCTGTAGGGGCTGCTGTCTTGGTTTCCCTGGTACTCGAGCTCATCGAGATCGGCAAAGAGTCCCTCGCAGCCGACGATAGTGATAGTCGTAGCCAGCCAGACGACTACGGCGAAAAAAACACCGTATGAGGACAAATTGGAGTAGGGCATGACACGCTCCTTTACTACGCCGTGAGCAGAAGTTGAGTGAAGCGTCTGCGCGCCGAGAGCACGTCGAAGCGGCGTTGCGGCTCGCTCGACGATGCTACATCGCATCGCCTCGTCGCCGCGCCTTGTCCGAC
>SKPJ01000373.1 GCA_007119595.1 Myxococcales bacterium | reverse complement strand
TTTGTTGATTAAAATAGGTAAGTTGAATACGTGTTCAATTATGGCCTTTTAGTTAGGCGAAAACGATGCGAGACCCGATGCCATCGCCAATTGATGAACTCCATCGATTGCAGAGCCTTTTGACTACGTGGTTCGAATCCGAGGATACGGACCTCACACTTGAAAATTGGACCGACCAAGAAGCTCTCAGTTTCGGACTTCGTCTCCGTGGGGTCGACTTCGCAGGTCTGTTGCGCTCACGAGGAGACACTGCAACCGTCTCAACGGCATCACAGGTGTTCCAGGATGTCGACTTGCCGGAACACACCCATTTCCTTCTCGTCGTGCCATATATGGGCGAAGTGGGTGCTCGACTTTGCCAGGAGGCCGACGTTTCATGGATCGATCTGTCCGGCAACGCCCATATCGACACGGAGTCGGTTTTTGTTCACGTTGAGGGTAGAGCAAATGAGTTCAAGCGGCCGGGCCGACCGTCCAATATATTTGCTCCAAAGAGTTCACGAATATCGCGCTTTTTGCTACAGCACTCGCACGAATATTTCACTCAGCGGGAACTCGCCGAAGCTACTGATCTGGGAGATGGCTACACGAGCAAGATTGTGCGGCGCCTCGAAGAGATGGAGCTGATCAAACGCAAGGGCAGTCGCAAAGTCGGTGTCTCTGACCCGGACCTACTCCTGGACGCCTGGTGGGAAACCTACGACTTCTCAAAGCACTCAATCATCCGCGGGACTGTCGCGGCACGGCATAGCCGAGAACTGTTGGAGCGGCTGATCGAGCCGCTGCGTGACCTCGATGGGAGTATTGCGGCGACCGGTCTGGCAGCAGCCTGGATGATGACTCGTTTTGCGAGTTTTCGAATCACAACGTTCTATATTGAGCGCAGCCCCCCCGAAGATTGGAAGCGGTCCATCGGTCTACGGGAGGATCCAAAGGGGGCCAACCTGTGGCTGGTCGTCCCCAATGATCACGGGGTGTTTCAAGGTAGCACCCAGATCGAAGGTGTTCCCTGCGTCCATCCTGTACAAACCTATCTTGACCTCAAAGGACATCCAGAGCGTTCCGAAGAGGCTGCAAATTCTATTCGTCACGAGTTGTTGACCTGGAACGCAAATGACTGACGTCACCAGAACTGCCCAAGATTACACCCGGGAAGATCTCCAGTTGGTGAAAGCCGGTTGCCTCACGGTCGCGACGAAACTCGGCGGTCTCATGGATGATATTGTAATTGTCGGTGGATACGTCCCCACTCTTTTAGTCGATATGCACCGGCCACAGGAGACGAGTTCCGGCGAGTGGGACGCTCAAGACGTGGTGGGCCGACATATTGGCACCAGAGATCTGGATATAGGATTCTCCGTCGCCCTACTCGATGAAGAGCGTTACAAGGAGATCTCGCAGCAACTAAGCCAGATTGGTTTCGAACCTGATATCAACGAAGACAACAACAGGACGCTGCAACGCTGGAGATTCGAGGACAATCCCCAGCTCAAGATCGACTTTCTCATCCCACCCATGGAGGAAGGCGACGCGAGCCGAGGTGGCCAACCCAAGCATCTGGAGTCAAACTTCGCAGCGACCATCATGCCCGGTCTCGAACTGGCATTCGAAGACTCAGTCTGGGTCACACTCGAGGGCAATACTCTGCGAGGGGCAAAGGCGGTTCGCGAAGTGCGTGTTTGCCATCTTGCGCCATTTCTTGTCCTGAAAGGTCTGGCGATTCGCCTGCGAGGAAAGGACAAGGATGAATACGATATCTTCTACGTACTTCGGAACCACGACCGCATTGACAAAGTGGTCGAAGTCTATGCGGATTATTTGCGTCGCGATATCTCGGAGGCCAAAGCTGCATTCGAGAATATAGCGGAAGACTTCGTCAGTCCCGAGTCGGTTGGTCCAGTGGCTGTGAGCCGATTCATATACGGCTACAACGATGACGACATCCAGGCTGATGCCAGCGCATTTGTCACCTCGTTTGTTAGGAACGTCAGGGGTCAACCGTGATTTTCTGCCATTAGGTAAATCAGCACCTTCGTGGCAATCAACCGATCCCCAGAACATGTGTCGATGAGCCGATGAGCCGATGAGCGTCCTTCGATCGATTGACCCCCTCTCCCTGCTGGACATCCCTACTCCATCCTTTCACTATACCGCCGTACCAATCCAGTCTCCGCCCCCGGCCCGGCCCCCTCCCGCTGTATGAATACCCACGACATCGTCCAACAGCTCCGGTCCCTCTGTAATGTGCTCAGAGACGACGGCATCACTTCCACCAATACGCCACGGAGCTGACCTACCTGCTCTTTCTCAAGATGGCTGAAGAGACGGGGATGCAGGAAACGATGGCACGGTCCATATCCCGGAGGGCCTGTGCTGGGCCGACCTCGCCGAAAGAGACGGAAACGAGCAAAAGCGGTTTTACCGCCGGTTGCTCGTCGACCTCGGCGACGAGGGAAGCCGCTGGTGCAGCAGATCTTTCTCAACGCCCAGACGTCGATGTGTCAGCCCCGAAACCTCAACAAGCTCGTGACCTCCATCGACGACCTGGACTGGCTCTCGGCGAGGCGCTTCAATCGCCGCTGCAGCGTGTGCCGGGAAATATCAAAGTGCTCTTCCAGGTCACCGATCGCGGCGCCATCCCGGTGTCGGGCGATGTTCTCGACGAGTTGTTGGTGTCTCGTAGAAGCCATAGTCGTCGTGTCGTGAAAGTGGCGCGATTTATCGAATAATTGCGACAACAGGGCCGTAATCACGACAAATATAGCACAGAACACCCAGTTATCACGTCAAATTGCGACAATATTCAATATTATCGCGCCAAAAACGCGACAGAATCGCGACATGGTGATGCGTCGCTGACACGCCACCTGGAGCCGAAAACATTCCTGCTTATCGCTGGCTCGGCGACCGCACCACGCACTGTACGCTGAGTCACTGTACGCTAAGACGCTGAGTCACTGTACGCTAAGACGCTGAGGCACTGTACGCTGAGGCACTGTACACGAAAGAGCTCGCTAAACTCCGCTAAGGGCGCTGTAGAACGACACCCTCTGCGGGCCCCGATGAGAATAGCCCAATTTGTCGCCATGGGCGCAGCGCCGCACGGACGGTCAGGGGTTTTTCCGCGCCACCAGCGTAGTTTAGCGGAATCTTTCGCGCTCGGGCGTTCAGCGCTCCGCGTTCAAGGTTCAGCGCTCCGCGTTCAAGGTTCAGCGCTTTGTGCTTCAGCGCTCCGCGCTTCAACATCCACCAAACATCCAATCTATTGAGACCATTTCCGCATATCGGAGAGTACCATGAAATTGATCACCTATTGTGCCGACGTAGGCTCGACGAAGAGCGAGAATTTTGGCTGGGCGCGCGTCACCGGAACGCCGGGCCAATTTGAGGCCCGCACCGGAACATCCATTGACCGCCTCATCGACTCAATGGCAGCAGATCTGGAGCTCGGCGCTGTATCGCTCGGAATCGAGGCACCTCTCTATATCCCGGTTCCCCGGGATGCCAACAATTTAAGCTGCGGCCGCCCCGGCGAGGGAAGCCGCTCCTGTTTTGCACCCGCCGGCGGCTACGTCACAACCCTGGCCACCCACCAGTCGGCATACCTGCTTCGGGAGCTGAATGACCGTAGCACCGAGCTCGATGTGACCGTAAATTTGGAGCACTGGCAGAGATCACCAACGAACCTATTTATCTGGGAAGCCTTCGTCAGCCAGAACGCCCACACAAAATCTGACTCCCATACCGACGACGCGATTACGGCGGCCACAGTTTTTCATCGTCAATATCGCGAGGCCGGATGCCAGATGGACGACGCACTGCCCATTAACCCGGACAGCGAAGACGACCGGATTTCACTGATTGGTGCGGCGATCATATGGGCCGGGATACACACCGATCTGAAGCTATTGAAAGCTCCCACCCTTTGCGTGCGACCGACCAGGCCCTTTAAGCCGGCAGCGGTGTCGACCGTGACCATGTAGGCGGCTGATGATCACCATCACGCCCTGCTATTACTGGCTCTTGCGGCCTTGCATCTCCCTCCCGTGAAGACGAAGATCGAGACGGTACTTTACCAGTCCCCCGTAGAAGTCTTTTTTGCTGTTGAGTTTCGAGGCCCGAGAGTAATCAGTTACTTGA
>SKPJ01000005.1 GCA_007119595.1 Myxococcales bacterium | reverse complement strand
CGCTGTGCGTCTTATGATCGCGCAGAATATATTCTCGACATCAGCCGGGAGCGGTGGTTGCAGGAGATGACCAAAATCTTGCGGGGTGCTCATCTGCACGACGCGATGGAGTTTTTATATGACGTGCGCATTCTGGGCATGATCTTGCCGGAAGTGGCGGTGATGAAGGGGTTTCACGAAACGAGCCCCATTCACCACAAAGATTTATGGGCTCATACGCTGCAGGTCGTGGTGCAGGCACCGGAGGACGACGGACTCAAGTGGGCGGCCCTGTTGCACGATATCGGCAAGGTCTGGACTCGCCGCATCGACGAGGACAACGAGCGGGTGACCTTTTATCGCCATGAGGAACAGGGGGCGATGTTATTCGAGGCGATATCCGATCGCTTCAAGCTCGATAATGCGACCACCCGGCGGGTGGCATTTATCATCCGCCATCACAGCCGGCCCTTGCAGTACAAGTGCGAATGGAGCGACGCCGCGGTGCGCCGATTCGTGCGCGACATGGACCCCTATCTGGACAGCATGCTCGATTTTGCCCGCGTCGATTTGACGACGGGTATTGAGTCGCGGCGTCAAGAGGCGATGGAGCGCATCGAGGAGTTGGCGGGACGCATCGAGGAGCTCGACGATCAAAATGCACTGCGCGCCGAGTTGCCCAGTGGCCTGGGAAATGATCTGATGAAGGCATTCTGCTTAAAGCCCTCAGAGCTTGTCGGCAAGTTGAAGGCCACTCTGGAAGGCCGTATCATGGACGGCGTCTTAGAAAGCGGTCGCGAAGCGAGCTATTACGTTGAAAATCTGCGTCAGTCGCCGCCGGAAGAACTCCGACAGGTGCTGGACGGTGGCGACGATTGAATTTGTATATTTGTCGCTCGACGGTCCACGGCGCAGAGCTACTACCGGGAAGATTCGATGAACGATGATGGAGTGGAACAACTCGCCCGGCCGCAGCATCGTCTGGCCATCCTCATGCTTTCAATATTGATGGTCATGGCCTGCGATGGAGTGGGCTGTGATATCGACGGATTCAGCGAAGAGCCGTTTCCCGAGGAATACTACGACAAGACCGTGCCTGGCAGCGCCGAGGTCCGGGTCTCGTCGCACGGACTCGGCTTTTTGGCCGATGAGGTCGAAAATCTGGTGGAGGAAGCCACCGACGATGGCCTGAGCTTTTGCGTTCCTCCAACCGACGCAAGCGGCGCCGAGATATGCCACGTCGAGACGGATACAAATTGCGAATCCGACGACGTGGAGTACGGATGTCAATTGGAACTCGAGATCGACGATGCCGAGGTCATACCGGAGTCGCCGAATCGGGTCGTCGTACATCTGACCATCGGCGGTCTGCACGAGCGCATGCCCTTTGATTACAGCCTGTTATCCTGTTGGCTCGATCTGTATAGCAACTCCGGGGGGAGTGATGATCCGGCCTCCATTCCGGTCACGGTGCCCGTGATCTTCGAGGTCGATCCCCGCAGTGAACTCAATGATATCTATATCGAGGTCGGCGATGTGGTCGTCGATATCGACGATGTGGATTATAGCTTCAGCAATCGCAGTGGATTTGGCTGTGGAGCCGCCGGGTGGGGAGTGAATACATTTCTCGACGGCTTCTTGCGGGATATGATCCACGACGAACTCGACGAGATGGTCGAGGATCTCACCGACGATGAATTATGCCGCGGATGCGGCGATGAAAATCTTCCGTGTCCCTCCAATTCCGTATGTGATGACAGCGGTGATGAGCCGCTGTGCATGTATCCCGACGACGAGTGCGTCCCGATGTTGATGGGGATGGAGGGGATGTTGGAGCTCGATGAATTTCTCGGTGATTTTCTGCCCCATGATCCAGCCGATGTCTATATCACGGGCCGAGTCGCCGATCGGGCCACCGCCGATACGGGGTTGACGTTGGGAGTTCGTGCCGGCTCGCAGCCCGACCATCTCTCCACCTGCGTTCCCTTACACGCCGTGGATCGGCCCTCCTTCGATGAGATTCCGGCGTCACCGTCGATCAACGCCGATCAAAAGCCCAACGGCGAGTCCTTTATGTTCGGCTTCGGCTTGCATCGGCGCACCTTACAGCACCTGACGTGGTCGATCTGGGCCGGAGGCGGATTGTGCGTCGAGGTCGGTCCCGAGCAATCCGATCTGTTGACCACCGGTGGTTTTGCCCCCTTCATCGATTCCATCGACGATATCGCCACCAGCAATGGCCCCCTCATCATTCGACTCGCCCCTCAGTTGCCGCCGGATATCAAGATCGGAGCCAATCAAGTAGACGACGGCGAGGTCGTCGATGGGCTGCTCAATCTGGAGTGGAATGACCTTGATATTCATATGTACGGGTATGTTCAGGAGCGCTATGCCCGATTGTTTACGCTTCGCGTCGATCTGGTGTTGCCGATTGCGCTCATTCCCGACGGAGAATCGGCGGTGGTTCCCGTGATGGGCGACTTTGAAGAGGCGCTTCAGAATATGCGTCTGATCAATGATGATTTGCTCGACGAGGAAGTGGAGACCTTCGAGGATATGATTCCGGTCATCATCGGTCTGGCGCTGCCGGAGCTTCTCGATGGCCTCGATGATCCCATCGATTTGCCGGAGTTTTTCGGCTATCAAATCGTGATTGAAGACGGAGATCTAACAGCCGTCGACGGCGGGGATGTTCTGGCACTATTCGCCGATCTGGCCTACGTCGGATCAGAAGAAGAAAGCGCCTATCTTTTGGCGCCGCGGGCCATGGTTTCCGGGGAGCAAATCGAAGTGGAAAAAAGTGTCGATTTTGCGCCCCGAGTCTCGATTGCCCTCGATGTCATCGCCGAGCAAGCAGATCGGATGCTCGGTGACGACGAGGTCGAATATGCCTATCGACTCAATGACGGGGTGTGGCGCATGGCCGGCACGGGACCGACGTTGAGAGTCGAGGATGCCGTGTTGCGACTGCAGGGGGAGCACAAAATCGATATCCGGGCACGTCAGGCTCAGCAGTCCGGCGCCCGCTGGCAGGACGAGCCGACGTCGATGGAGGTGATCGTCGACTACGAACCACCGAGCGTCGAGGCCTGGCAGCGCGAGGACATCATCCGGGTCTCGGCCACCGATGTGGTCGACGACGAGGAGCAGATGTCGATGCGCTATCGATTCGTCGTCGATTCCAATCCCGGCACCTGGTCAAATTGGGGAGATATCGCGTCCATCGAGCTGGATTCTGCACCCTCTGACGGTGCTCTCGCGGTGGATGTCGAGGTTCGCGACCGGGCTGGCTTTAGCGATACGGAGCGCGTCGCGGTTCGCTCACAGGCGGTGCAGGTCTCCGCCGGTGAAGAAGATGGCGCTGCGGTCAGCGATGGCGCCCGCGGATGTGGAGGATGTTCCGGTGTCGGTGGAGGGACGACAGCTCCCGTCGGTGGATTGCTCGTCCTGTTGGCATTTGTCGCCATCGGTTTAAGACGGCGGATCAGGGGAATGAAATTGGCGGCTCTGGTAGTGGTTGCGGCCTTTGCGATGACCGGTTGCAGCGGATGCAGCAGTGAAGAGGAGCCGAAGGAATTCGAGGAGGAAGAGGAAGAAGAAGAGGAGAACGACGGAGAACATAATTGTCCCGAAGGCTGCGACGATGGACAGGTCTGCATCAACGGACAATGCGTGGAACCGCCGGAGTGTACCGACGATGACGAATGCGACGGAGCTGATTGTGCCGAGGGCGAGTTTCCGTTGTGTGACGGTGGTGATTGCGCCTGTGAGGCCTATTGTTCAGAGGATTGTGGCGACGGTTCGTTTTGCTGTTATGAGAGCCGAAGTTGTCAGTCACTTCCCGATCCCTGTGCCGATTTGAGCTGTGACCCGGGCTACGAAACGGAGCTTCAGCTCAGTCCGGATTACGACTCCCAGAGCTGTGATATCACCGACGGGGAGTGTGAGTGTGTGACCCTGCCGCCGGTTCCACTTCGCTATCACGGAAGTTATGCATCGATGGACGAAGGCGGCGGGGTGACCGCCGTATCGGTCCATAATCTGGGATACGGAGATCTGATGGTCGGTCTTATGGGAGCCGACAAGGTCTCCGGAGTTGATGAGTGGTATTTCGTCGACGGCGTGCCGGAGGACGGCACCGTCGGCGGTGATCCCTACGGCCCCCGCGACGGAATTTTAACCTCGG